>NZ_JBBIAM010000017.1:0-122441 GCF_054185185.1 Bradyrhizobium sp. UFLA05-153 | reverse complement strand
TGCTCGCTCTTGCGGACTCAGCACCAACGGCTCGATTGGCCGGCCTCTAACACCTGCATTCGCCACAAGCGCTCTCCTCTGCAGAGATTCGAGCCATCATATAATGTGACGAACTTTCGTTCCAGATGACTAGGCCGCAGGCTTCTGCTGTTCGCCGAATACGGGCTCGGCGACGCCCTGCAATTCGTGCGCTACCTGCCGATGGTGGCCGCACAGGGCGGCTCCATCATCCTCCAGGTCCAGCCGGCGCTCGCCTCGCTGCTGCGCATGATGGAGGGCGTCACCGTGATCGCGCGCGGCGAGCCGCTGCCGCCGTTCGACGTGCAGCTGCCGCTGATGAGCCTGCCGCGCGTGTTCGGCACGACGCTCGATACGATCCCGTCGAACGTGCCCTATCTGCATCCGGATCCGGCAAGGGTCTTGCGATGGCGCGCCGCGCTCGATGGTCTAAGCGCGCTGAAGGTCGGCGTGGTCTGGGCTGGCAATCCCAGGCACAAGGGCGACGCGCAGCGCTCCCTGTTGGCAGAAGAGGTCTTGCCGTGCCTGATCACGCCGGGCGTGCAGCTTTACAGCTTGCAGAAGGAGCCGCGCGAGGCTGACGTCCCGGTGCTGGCGGCGCTTGGCACCGACATCATCGATCTCGCGCCGGCGCTCGGCGATTTTTCCGATACCGCCGCGGCGGTCGCAGCGCTCGATCTCGTCATCGCCGTGGACACCTCGGTTGCGCATCTTGCCGGCGCGCTCGGCCGCCCGGTCTGGATGCTCCTGCCTTACGCGCTCGACTGGCGCTGGCTGCGCGATCGCGAGGACAGCCCATGGTATCCGACCATGCGGCTGTTCCGACAGCGCAGGCCGGGCGAATGGGACGATCCGCTAATGCGAATGTCGGCCGCGCTGGCGGTTCTCGCCGCGAAACACGCTGGCTAGAAGCGCTCCGGCCGGTACGGCGCGGGATCGATCGACGGCCTCTCGCCGCTCATCATCTCCGCGAGCAGGCGTCCGGTCGCGGGCCCCAGCGTAAAGCCCTGGTGACCGTGGCCGAAATTCATCCAGAGCCCGCGATGGTGCGGCGCAGGCCCCAGCACCGGCAACATATCGGGCGTGCAGGGCCGCGTGCCATACCACGGCTCGGGTTCGGCGCGGCCGCCGAGATCGAGCAGTTCTCGCGCGGAGGCCTCAGCACTGGCGAGTTGCACGGGCGTTGCCGGCGCATCCGGTCCGGTCAACTCGGCGCCGGTGGTGATCCGGATGCCCTTGGCCATCGGCCCCATGGCATAGCCTCTTGCCGTATCGACCAGCGGCAGGTCGAGCGAAGCGCCGCCGCTATAGTGCATATGGTAGCCGCGCTTGCGCACCAGCGGAATGCGGTAGCCGAACTTTTGCAACAGATCGGGCGACCACGGTCCGAGGGTGACGACGACATTGGCCGCATCGATCGGTCCGTCGTCGGTCTGCACCGACCATCCGGACGAGGTCTGCTGCAACGTCTGCGCATCGCCGAGAAGGATATGGCCGCCGAGGCGCTGGAACAGTTCGGCATAGGTGGCGACCAAGGCGCCGGGATCCGACACGGTCCAGGTGTCGAGCCAGTGGATGGCACCGGGAAGATCATCGCGCAGGATCGGTTCGGCCTTCGCGAGCTCGCTGCCGGACAGCACGCGGAAGTTCACGCCGAAGTCGCGCTGGTTTTCCTCCGCGGTCTTGATCGCGAGCTCGAGCGCGGCGGGATCGCGATGCAGCAGCCGGTAGCCGGCGCGACGAATGAGATTGTCGGCGTGCGCCTCGCGGATGAGGGTATCGTGCTCTGATGTCGCATAGGCGATCAGGCGCGCCCATGCCTCGATCGCCTCGCGATGCCGCTTCGGCGCCGAATGCCACCAATAGCGGAGCAGGGGCTCGACGTGGCGGTGCAGGGACGCAAGGCTGTAGCGGACGTCGTTGGTGCGGCCGGTCACGATCTTCAACAGCGTCGCAAAGTCGCGCGGCATTGGATATGGCCGCACAGCCTCCGCCTGGATCATTCCGGCATTGCCGTAGCTGGTCTCCCGGCCCGGCTCCCTGCGGTCGACGAGCGTCACCGACCAGCCGCGCCGCTGCAAGTGCAGCGCCGCGCTGACACCGATCATGCCGCCGCCAAGGACGATTGTGCTTTGCATCGGCATGCGCCCCTCAGGCCGGCTGCGGCGCGAGTTTGGGTTGCGCCGTGTTGATGGTCGCCGCGACGACGACCGACATCGCGGTCATCGCCACCAGGAAGCCGAAGGCCGCATCGAACGATCCGGTTCCGGTCACGATGAAGCCAATCGCCGCCGGCGCCACGAAACCTGCGCTCTGGCCGCCGAGATTGACCATGCCGACGCCCGATCCGATCTGGTCGTCGCGAAGCAGTTTCGTCGGAAGCGCTACCACCGAGGCCAGCACGAAGGATTTGAAGAAATAGACCAGCGACTGGTAGGTGATCAGCACCGCGATCGTTTCCGCCTTGTACATGGCGTAGAGGAAGATGCCGGTCAACGCGGAGCTGCCGATCAGCAGCCATTTTTCGCGCTCGGCGAAAAACCTCGTCATTACCCAGCCGCCGATCGCGGTCGCGATCGTCGCCATCACGAACGGGATCGGCGCCACGATGCCGACGGTCTTGAGATCGAGTCCGCGCTGCTGGAGCAAATAAAGCGGCATCCAGGAATCCAGGCCCTTGTTGACGCAGCTGAGGCCGAACCACACCACCATCAGCTGCCAGATCAGCGGGTTCTTCATCAATTCGCGCATCGGCGTGCGGTCCGCAGGCTTCGCCGTCGCCGTGCTCGCCGGGGCCGCGCCCAGGCGCCCCAGATGAGGGACGAAGAGGAAATAGACGATCGCGAACACCAGGCCGGCGATGCCGATCGTATTGAAGGCGTGGCGCCAGCCGAGCCAGAGGATCAGCGGCGCCATGATCAGCGGCGCGATCATGCTGCCGGCATAGTTCGACGACAGCAGCAGCGCCGACATTTTTGGCCGGCTGTCCTTCTTGAACAGCTCCGCGATGGCGCGAATGCTCGCCGGCGGAAAGCCGCCCTCGGCGATGCCGAAGATGAAGCGGATCGCGATCAGCGACGTCAGCGACCAGGCCAGGCTCGTGAAGGCCGTGAACAGCGACCACATCACGATCGTGACGATCACCACATATTTCGAGCCGAAGCGGTCGGAGAGCCATCCGCCCGGCACCTGCATCGCGGCATAGCCGAGGAAGAACGCGCTGATGACGATGCCGAGATCGGCGGCCTGGAGATTGAAGTCCTTGCCGATCTGCGCCAGCGCCAGCGAGATCGCGGCGCGGTCGATGTAGGAGATACAGTAGGCGATGTAGAGCAGGACGAACGCGACGACCCCGGTTTTCCGCTGCGACAATTCAGTCATGCTCATCTCCGTTTCGCCGGCGATCCGGTGGCTGCTAACTCTGCTGTGGGGTCATTCCCAGGTGAGGAAGCCTGGCGCCGCCGAGAGCGGCGGCGCCCCGGCGAGCCGCGCCAGATCGGGGATCGGGCGGCAGAGCTGCGGGTCGCTCGCAAACGCCGCCTCGATGCTCGCCGCAATCGAGAGCACGATGGCGTCCCCGCCGCGCGGGCCCACGATCTGGAGGCCGAAGGGCAGGCCCGCTTCATCGACGCCGAGTGGCAGGCTGAGCGCGGGATGGCCTGGAAGCGTCACGGCATAGGCGAGCGCAAGCCAGTGGAAATAGGATTTGGTCGGCGCACCGTCGATCTGCGCCGGATAGAGCTCCGACCAGGGGCGCGGGCTCAGCGTGATGGTCGGGCTGATCAGCACGTCGCAGCTTTCGAAGAAGTTTTGATAGGCGCGATAGATCCGCGTCTGCGTCGTCGCCGCGCGCGCGTAGTCTTCGAGCGTGTAGTTCAGGCCTTCCTCGACATTGGCCCGCACATTGGGGCCGAGCATCTCGGGACGCTCCTTGTAGTTCTTGCCGTGCATCGCGAGGAACAGGCCTGCGCGCAGCACGGCGAAGGCATCGTCCGCGCCGGAGCAATCCGGCGTCGCCTCGCGGCAGTCGGCAAACAGCGGCGCAAGCTTGCCAACGCGGTGGCAGAATACGCGGCGGATCGCCTGCTCGGTCGGGGCAAAGCCAAAGTCTTCGGTGAAGGCGACGCGCAGCTTGCCGAGCTCGGCGGGGCGCGGCGCTGTCCAGCGTTCGGCGCGTCCGCGCAATGGTTCGCCGGGCAGGGTGTAGGCGAGCGGATCACGCGCGTCGTCGCTCGCCATCACCGACAGCATCAGTGCGGTGTCGGCGACATTGCGCGCCATCGGCCCGTCGGTCGACAGGTTGGACCAGCCGAAGGCGCGCTTTTCGCTCGCCACGAGGCCATAGGAGGGACGCATGCCGACGATGCCGGCAAAGCCGGCCGGATTGCGCAAGGAGCCGCCGGTGTCGGAGCCCGAAGCGAGCGGGGCCATGCCGCAGGCGAGCGCCACCGCCGAGCCGCCTGAGGAGCCGGCTGCCGAGCGCATGGGATCGAAGGGATTGCCGGTCGCGCCGAACACCGGGTTGCGGGTGTTGCCGCCCGCAGCCCATTCCGGCGTGTTGGTCTTGCCGAAGATGATCGCACCGGCCGCGCGCAGCCGCGCAACGGAAGCCTGGTCGGCGGCTGGAATGTGATCCCCGAACAGCGGGCTGCCATAGGTCGTGCGTAGCCCGGCGGTGTCCTGTGTATCCTTGATGAGGACCGGCAGGCCGTGCAGGGCGCCACGATCCTCGCCGCGCAGGATGGCGGCCTCGGCTTCCTTGGCCGCAGCGCGCGCGCCGGGCTCGTCCAGCGTCACGACGGCGTTCACGGCGGGATTGGTGGTGGCGATGCGCGACAGGCAGGCGTCAAGCAGCTCGACGGGCGAGATCGCCCGCGCGGCCAGCAGGCGGCGCAGCTCGACGGCGCTGGAATCGCAAAGCTCGGACAATGCTAATGCCTTTCAAATTATGAAAACGATTTAGCATATCGGAAAGTGTGGCCGAAGCATCAATTTTTGTCAAAACCGGCCGTTTCGTACACAAATGCTGGCAAAGTTGCCTTTCGGGCGGCCAAGTGGAACTCTTCGACATAAGCTGAGCCCAAAAGTTTGGGCGGATCGGCCAACAATTTTTCTATTGCCGTGCTAGGCTTGCTGCATGAGCGAGATCACGACGTCCGAAGGTGCCAATTCCCAGCTCGGCCTATGCCTCAAGGCCGCCCGCCAGGCGCGCGGCCTGACGCTCAAGCAGGTAGCGGAGCGGACGGGCATGGCGCTCTCGACCCTGTCCAAGGTCGAGAACGGGCTGATGTCGCTGACCTATGACAAGCTGGTGCAGCTCACCTCAGGCCTGAAGATGGAAATCGCCGAGCTGTTCAACCCGGCGACCCCGATGCGCCCCGAGCACGACCGACCGGTAACCGCTCGGCGCAGCATCAGCCGGGCCGGGCAGGGGCAGGTGATCACGACGAAATTCTACACCTACACGTATCAATGCACCGACCTGATCGGCAAACGCATGGTGCCGATCCTGGCCGAGGTCCGCGCGCGCTCGCTGGAGGAGTTCGGCCCGCTGCTGCGCCATGCCGGCGAGGAGTATTTTCTGGTGACGAGCGGCCGCGTCGCCGTCCACACCGAGTTCTACGCGCCGGAGATCCTGGGCGAGGGCGACGGCATCTATCTCGACAGCACCATGGGCCACGCCTACCTCAACGCCGGCGATGCGCCTGCCGCCAAAGGCGTCTGTCTCTGCACCAGCGAAGCGCCTGACCTCTACGACCAGCTTCGCCAGATCGCCTCCCGCGACGTGCCGCCGCTATAGCGGTAGCTGATCCAAACGAAAAACGCCCGGCTTGGCCGGGCGTTTTTGTCTGTTGGCGTTCGGCCTATTCGCCGCCGCCGAAGCGGCGCGACCACCAGCCGGCGCGACGCGGCTGCGGCGCCGGTGTTTCGACTGCGGCCTCTGGCGCCGGCTCGGCGGCGGGAGCGGGGGGCGCAACCTCGGTGGGCGTTTGCGCGACCTCGGCAGCGGGCTCGGGCTGGCTGCTGAAGAAGCTCACCTTTTCACGCACGGTCGAACGACGCCGCGCGGCCTTATCGCTATCCGACGTGGACTCATCAGCGGCGGCCTCGGACTGAGCCGGGGCAGGTGCTGCGTCGGCCGGTTCCTCAGGCTGAGGCGCCGCAGGTTGAACGGTCGCTTCGGTCTGCGCGATCGAGGGAGTCTCTAGCGTGAGGCCGTCGAAATCGGCGACCGCCTCCGTCGCCTCGGGCGGCAGATTGGCGCTCAGCTCGTCGCTGATCGAACCGGAGAGACCTTCCTCGCCACCGCCACGCCGGCGGCGACCGCCGCGACGTCCACGCCGGCGACGGCGCTCGCCGCCCCCCTGCTCACCACGGGCCTGGTCGAGCTGCTCCTCGGTCTCTTCGCCTTCCTGCTCCGCGTCGGCTTCCTCGTCGGACTCGCCTGCAGCCATGGCCGGCTCGGGAACGGTCGGCGCTGTATCCTCGCGAAGCTCGCCCTCGCGCTGGCCGCCGCGGCCACGACGACGCCGACGGCGCCTACGGCGCTGGCCGTCCTGCTCGGGCGCAGCATCGCCTGCGGCCTGTTCCTCAGTGAGACCCTCGGTCTCGTCCGTCTCGACCTCGGATTCGGTTTCAAGATCGAAACCGTCCTCGTCGTCATAGGCCTCTTCAACCACGGGCGGCGGGCTTGCCGCGGCCTGCGCCGCAAGCAGCGCCTTGGCGGCTTCCAGCGTGTGGACCTGCTCGCCGCGGTCGATGACGTAGGCCTGCGGCCCGCTGACGCTCGCGTCGGCGATGATCGACAGCGTGACCTTGAAGCTGTTCTCGAGGTCGCGCAGATGGCCGCGCTTGTGGTTCAGAACATAGAGCGCGACGTCGGTGCGGGTACGGACCACCAGATTGTGGGTCGCGCCCTTCATCAAAATCTCTTCGAGCCCGCGCAGGAGCTGGAGCGCGACGGAGGAGACCGAGCGCACGTGACCGGTGCCACCGCAATGCGGGCAGGGATCGGTCGAGCTCTCGAGCACGCTGGCGCGGATGCGCTGGCGCGACATCTCCAGAAGGCCGAAATGCGAGATGCGGCCGACCTGGATGCGCGCGCGGTCCTGCCTGAGGCAATCGGACAGCTTGCGCTCGACCGCGCGGTTGTTGCGCTTCTCGTCCATGTCGATGAAGTCGATGACGATCAGGCCGGCGAGGTCACGCAGGCGAAGCTGGCGCGCAACCTCTTCGGCCGCTTCCAGATTGGTCTTGAGCGCGGTGTCCTCGATATGGTGCTCGCGCGTCGAGCGGCCCGAGTTGACGTCGATCGAGACCAGCGCCTCGGTCTGGTTGATCACGATGTAGCCGCCGGAGCGCAACTGCACGGTCGGCGAGAACATCGCGTCGAGCTGGCTCTCGACGCCCATGCGCGAGAACAGCGGCTGGCCGTCGCGATACTGCTTCACCGCGCTGACATTGGCCGGCATCAGCATCTTCATGAAATCGCGCGCTTCGCGGTAGCCGCCTTCGCCCGCGACCTGGATCTCGTCGATTTCCTTGTTGTAGAGGTCGCGCAGCGAGCGCTTGATCAGCGATCCTTCCTCGTAGACGAGGGTTGGCGCCTGCGATTTCAGCGTCAGGTCGCGCACCGTCTCCCACATCCGGATCAGGTATTCGAAGTCGCGCTTGATCTCGGGCTTGGTGCGGGAGGCGCCGGCCGTGCGCAGGATGATGCCCATGCCCTCGGGCACGTCGAGATCCTGCACCACTTCCTTCAGGCGCGAACGATCCTGCGCGCTGGTGATCTTGCGGCTGATGCCGCCGCCGCGCGCTGTGTTGGGCATCAGGACGGCATAGCGGCCGGCGAGCGACAGATAGGTCGTCAGCGCGGCGCCCTTGTTGCCGCGCTCTTCCTTGACGACCTGCACCAGCATCACCTGGCGGCGCTTGATGACCTCCTGGATCTTGTACTGGCGGCGCGGGCGGAAGGTGCGCTCCGGCACTTCTTCCAGCACGTCGTCGCCGCCGACGGACTCGACGACTTCCTCTTCGGCCTCTTCACCGTCCTCGCCATCCTCGGCGTCGTCCTCAGCCGGAGCCTCGGGATGCGGCACTTCTGCGCTTTCATCGGCCGCGTACACGGCGTCGGCGGGTTCGATCGCGGTTGTCACGGCTTCCGCCAGCGCCGCGGCATAGGGTTCGGGCACTGGCGCTTCGGAGGCGGCGGCCTCCTGCGGCTCGGCTACCTCGGGCGCGACAACGGGTTCGGCTCCGACTGCCGCGACGGCCGCGGGCGCCTCGTCGGCATGGTCGTGCTCGTGATCATGATCGTGCCCGTCATCATCATGGTGATGGTGGTCGTGATCATGATCGTCGTGCCCATGGTCGTCGTGCCCATGCTCGTCATGATCGTGGTCATGAGCCTCGAACGCGTCGTGATGCTCCGCTTCGGCGTGCAGATGCTCGCCCTCGTGCGCGACGCCCTCGGCGTGCTCCGGCAGCACCCCGCCTTCGAGCGGCTGGGCGGCGGGATCAGCGCCGGCCTCGAGGCCCTCGACGATGTCGCTCTGCACGCGCTCGCCATGGCCGCGACGACGGGCGTTGCGGTGGCGCGAGCGGCGGCGGTTGTGGGAACGGTTCTCGTTCTCCTCTTCGGCCTCGCGATGAGCCTGCTCCTCGGCCTCGATCAGCGCCTGCCGATCGGCAACCGGGATCTGGTAGTAATCGGGATGGATTTCGCTGAAGGCGAGGAAGCCGTGGCGATTGCCGCCATATTCGACGAAGGCGGCCTGGAGGGACGGTTCGACCCGTGTGACCTTGGCGAGGTAGATATTGCCGCGCAGTTGCTTGCGTTGCGCGGTCTCGAAATCAAATTCTTCGACGCGATTGCCGCGGACCACGACGACCCGGGTCTCTTCCGGGTGGGTGGCATCGATCAACATCTTGTTGGGCATGTCTTAACTCTTGGCGGCGGCGGGCGCGATTCACCGTGGGCGCGATGAGCGCTGCCGGGTGACGCGACGGTCCACCTGATTCGGGGGTGAGGGGAAGGCCAAAACACCTGCGCTCGCGCCGCGCCGAACCGAAAGCCGAGAGGACAACGCGGCGCGCGGAAGTTTCGCTCCGCAATGTCGCGAATTGTCTCTCAGTTTTGGTCGGCACAGTCTGGCGCATCAAGCGTCGGCCCGTATGAAACATCGGACGGCGAGCGCGCCGCCCCTTAATCAGTTGCTGCTGGCCAGGGTATGGCGCGAAAGCGCTCGCCCCTTGGGAACACCGCCGGGTCCTTGGGATTAAGGAACCGGGTTACGGGCTACGCCGCCTGTCAAAGCCGTCCCTGGAAATGGTGGTAACCTGGGACCGGCGCCACCGGAGCCTTGACCCGTCCAACCTCGCTGCCGCGCGCAGCGCTGGCCGTGAAGGAGGGGGGAAAACGCTGGAATCCTCAAACCTTGAGAGTTCCGGCGCTGCACCGTGAGGCTGAGAGCGACACAACCGGAAATATTGGCCGTCAGCAGTTCGTACATACGAGGAATGCGACCTTGGTGCAAGGGAGCGTGGCGCGAGCGTCGCGCGCCGGTCACACTTGGGGAGATTTGGTCATTGCGTCATTAAGGACTGATTCACCCTGTGGCTCTATTGCGTTAGAAGAGCTGCTCGGAGGCACGGAATCGGTGGCGAGCCGCGCAAATCATCTGATTTTGCTGGGATGTGCGCTGCTGTGCGCCGCAGCATTGCCGTGCTCTGATTCTAGGCCTGTCGCGGCTGCGGAAAGCCAGCCGCAAGCTGCCGTTTCGGCGTCGAATTTCCCGATTGTCTCGGCGGCGCGCCTGGCCGGGGACACCAGCCAGACCCGCCTTATTCTCGATCTCGACCAGACCATCACGTTCCGGGCCTTCACCCTGGCGGACCCGTATCGGGTGGTGGTCGATGTTCCCCAGATCAATTTCCAGCTTCCTGCCGGCACCGGGGCAGCCGGGCGCGGGCTGGTCAAGGCGTTCCGCTATGGCCTCGTGATGCCAGGCGGCTCGCGAATCGTGCTCGACCTCGCGGGCCCTGCCAAGATCGCCAATTCCTACGTGCTCGAGGCCGCCAACGGCCAGCCGGCCCGGCTGGTGCTGGAGCTGGAGGAAGTCGATCGCGCTGCTTTCGTGCAGTCGGTGGCGCCGGAAAGCCGGGCCGCTCTGCACCCTGCGACAACCGATGCTCCTCCGGCGCCAGCGGCGCCTGAACCTTCCCAACAAAAGCCCGCAGCGCCGACGGATTCACGTCCCGTGGTGGTGATCGATCCCGGCCATGGCGGCATCGACAACGGCACTCAGTCGAGCGGCGAGAGTGAAAAGAATCTGGTGCTGGCCTTTGGCCTCGCGCTGCGCGACCGGCTGGAGAAGACCGGCAAGTACCGCGTAGTCATGACCCGGGATGACGACACCTTCATCCCGCTCAACGACCGCGTCAAAGTCGCCCGCTCCATCAATGCCGCGCTGTTTGTCTCGATCCACGCCGACGCGCTGCCGCGTGGGGAGGGCGACGCCCAGGGCGCCACCATCTACACGCTGTCGGACAAGGCCTCCGACGCGCAAGCCGAGCGGCTGGCGGAAGCCGAAAACAAGGCCGACGCCATCGGTGGGGTCAATCTGTCCGATGAGCCGGCCGACGTCGCGGACATCCTGATCGACCTCGCCCAGCGGGAAACCCGCACCTTTTCAAACCGTTTCGCCCGCCTCTTGATGGGCGAGATGAAGACCACGGTGCGGATGCACAAGCACCCCCTGAAATCGGCGGGGTTCCGGGTGCTGAAGGCGCCCGACGTGCCCTCGGTGCTGGTCGAACTGGGCTACGTCTCCAACAAGGGGGACCTCGAGCATCTGGTCTCGGAGAGCTGGCGTTCCCGGACTGTGGCGTCAATGGCCCAGGCCATCGACGCCTTTTTGGCCAAGCGGCTCGCGACCGCCGGACAGGCCAATTGAAAAGCGAGTTTTGGCTGGTCCCGCAAAGCCCTAGTTTGGCCACAGCGGGCGCTCTATAAAATCTGCGGATGGGGGGCAGGAATCGACAACCCCCGCGGCAAGCGTGTTAGGGCTAGAGGCCCAGCGAAGCTCTTGAGTGGTGTAATCTGGCACGCCGGTGAATTCGCGACTTGAGGAAGGCGCCCTTTTGCCGGCGCCGAGAATCGTTCCATGGATATCCATGGGTTGTTCAAGGTTTGAACGGATAAACAGATAATGCGCTTGCTGATACGGTTCATGGGCTTCCTGTTCGCTGCGGGAACCGTGGTGTTCCTGGTGGGCGTCGGGGCCATGGCTGGCCTGATCTGGCATTTCTCCAAGGACTTGCCCGACTACTCTCAGCTTCAGGATTATGAACCGCCGGTGATGACCCGCGTGCACGCGGTCGACGGCTCGTTGGTCGGCGAATACGCCAAGGAGCGCCGGCTGTATTTGCCGATCCAGGCCGTGCCGAAGCTCGTGATCAACGCCTTCCTCGCCGCCGAGGACAAGAATTTCTACGAGCATGGTGGCATCGACTACACCGGCATGGCGCGCGCCGGACTGGTCTACTTGCAGAACTACGGCTCCAACCGCCGTCCGCAGGGTGCCTCCACGATCACTCAGCAGGTCGCCAAGAACTTCCTTCTGACGAACGAAGTGTCGTTCGCCCGCAAAATCAAGGAAGCCTTGCTGGCGATGCGGATCGAGAAGACCTACTCCAAGGACAAGATCCTCGAGCTGTATCTGAACGAAATCTATCTCGGCCTCGGCGCCTACGGCATTGCCGCGGCCTCGCTCGTCTATTTCGACAAGTCGGTGAACGAGCTGACGGTCGCCGAAGCGGCCTATCTGGCGGCGCTGCCCAAGATGCCGGCGACGCTGCATCCGGTGCGCAACCGTGACCGCGCCATCGAGCGCCGCAACTACGTGATCGACCGTCTGCAGGAAAACGGCTGGATAAAGCAGGCTGACGCCGAGAAGGCGCGCAAGGAGCCGCTGGCGGTCACCAACCGCTCCAACGGCGCCCACACCTTCGCCGGCGAATATTTCGCCGAGGAAGTCCGCCGCGACATCTTCGAGCGCTACGGCGAGAAGAAGCTCTATGAGGGCGGCCTTTCGGTGCGCACGACGCTCGATCCGAAGATCCAGGTCATGGCCCGCAAGGCCATGGTCACGGGCCTCGTGAACTATGACGAGCAGCAGGGCTATCGCGGTGCGATCAGCAAGCTCGACATTTCCGGCGACTGGGGCGTCAAGCTCGCCGACATCAAGTCGCTCTCCGACATCTCGCCCTGGCGCATGGCGGTGGTGCTCGAGACCAGCGACCAGTCGGCACGTCTGGGCTTTCAGCCGGCACGCGAGCTCGGCGGCGCCGTCAGCAAGCAGCGCGAGACGGGTATCGTCACGCTCGATGGCGTAAAATGGGCGCGAGCGGCCTCGGGTCCCGCGAAAGGCAAGGCGCCGACCGCGGTGTCGCAGGTGCTGCAGCCCGGCGACGTGATCTATGCCGATCCGCTCTACAGCAAGGAGGGGCAAGCCGTCGAAGGTCAGTACCGGCTGCGCCAGATCCCCGAAGTCTCGGGCGCGATGGTGGCGATGGATCCCTGGACCGGCCGCGTGCTCGCGATGGTCGGCGGCTTCTCCTTCGACCAGAGCCAGTTCAACCGCGCTACGCAGGCCTATCGGCAGCCGGGCTCGTCCTTCAAGCCGATCGTATATTCGGCCGCGCTTGATAACGGCTATACGCCGTCGACTGTCGTGGTCGACGCGCCGATCGAGATCGACCAGGGGCAGGGTGGTGGCGTCTGGCGGCCGGAAAACTTCTCGAACGGCAAGTACCAGGGGCCGGTAACGCTGCGCAACGCGCTGCGGCTCTCGCTCAACACCGTGACGGTGCGCTTGGCGCAGGATATCGGCATGCCCTTGATCGGCGAGTACGCGCGTCGCTTCGGCGTCTATGACGAGTTGCCGAACTATCTCTCGTTCGCGCTCGGCGCCGGCGAGACGACGGCGATGCGAATGGTCACGGCCTATTCCATGATCGCCAATGGCGGCCGTCGCGTGAAGCCGACCCTGATCGACCGCATCCAGGACCGCTACGGCCACACCATCTTCAAGCATGACCAGCGCGAATGCCGGGGCTGCGATGCGCCGGGCGGCTGGAAAAACCAGAACGAGCCGCAGCTGGTCGACCGCCGCGAGCAGGTGCTCGACTCGATGACGGCCTATCAGATCACCGAGTTGATGGAAGGCGTCGTCCAGGCCGGTACCGCGACCGTCGTCAAGGAGGTCGGTAAGCCGATCGCCGGCAAGACCGGCACCACCAACGAGGCCAAGGATGCCTGGTTCGTCGGCTTCTCGCCGGATATCGCAGTCGGCATCTATATGGGCTACGACAAGCCGCGCGCGCTGGGTAAGGGCAATGCGGCGACCGGCGGCCATTTGGCCGCGCCGATCGCGCGCGATTTCCTCAAGCTCGCGCTCGCCGAGAAGCCGGCAGTTCCGTTCAAGGTTCCGGCCGGCATCAAGCTGATCCGCGTCGTCGCCAAGACCGGCATGCGCGCTGGCCCGGGCGAGACCGGCGGCACGATCCTGGAAGCCTTCAAGCCCGGCACGGCGCCGCCGGATAACTACTCCGTCATCGGCGTCGCCGATGCTGATGGCCGCGGCGGCGTGCCGCAGCAGGCGCCGCCTGATTCCGGCTTCTTCATGCGACCCGGTACCGGGGGGTTGTACTAGGGCTCAGAGGGCCCAGGATAAAGCTGGCGATCCAAAGCTCCGGCGGTTGCGCTTTGCAGCCGCCGCCGTTACATCCCCATTTCATTCATACGCGGGAACAATTCCGCGAGACCAGAGAACGACATGCGCGCCGAAATCGAACGGTTGGTAGAAGAGATCAAGCAGTCAGTCGGGCTGCTGAGGAGGCATCTTTGACGTCGAGAAATCGACGGCGCGCCTCGCTGAGCTGAATAAGCTCGCAGAAGATCCCAATCTCTGGAACGATCCGCAGAAGGCCCAGAAGCTGATGCAGGAGCGCACCTCGCTGGAGGATGCGTTATCGGGCATCGGCAAGGTCGAGCAGCAGCTCGAAGACGACGTCGGCATGATCGAGCTCGGCGAGGCCGAGGGCGATGAGGGCGTGGTCGCCGAAGCTGAGGCTGCGCTCAAGAACCTGAAAAAGGAAGTCGCACGGCGCGAGCTGGAGGCACTGCTCTCGGGCGAGGCCGATCGTTTCGATTCCTATCTTGAAGTCCACGCCGGCGCCGGCGGCACCGAGAGCCAGGACTGGGCGCAGATGCTGCTGCGCATGTACACGCGCTGGGCCGAAACCCACGGCTTCAAGGTCGAGTACCTCGAAGAGTCCGAGGGCGAAGAGGCCGGCATCAAATCCGCGACCATCCAGGTTTCCGGCCATAACGCCTATGGCTGGCTGAAGACGGAAGCCGGAGTGCACCGTCTGGTGCGCATCTCGCCGTTCGATTCCAATGCACGGCGGCACACCTCGTTCTCGAGCGTGCAGGTGTTCCCGGTCATCGACGACAGCATCAAGATCGACATCAAGGAATCCGACGTCCGCACGGACACCATGCGTTCGGGCGGTGCCGGCGGCCAGCATGTCAACAAGACCGAATCCGCGGTGCGGCTGACGCATATCCCGACAGGTGTCGCGGTGGTCTGCCAGGCCGGCCGCTCCCAGCACAAGAACCGCGCGCAGGCCTGGGACATGCTGCGCGCGCGGCTCTACGAGATCGAGCTGAAGAAGCGCGAGGAAAAGGCCGCCGCCGACCAGGCCGCCAAGACCGATATCGGCTGGGGCCACCAGATCCGCTCCTACGTGCTGCAGCCCTACCAGATGGTGAAGGATCTGCGCACGGGCGTGCAGACCTCGGACACCTCGGGCGTGCTCGGCGGCGATCTCGACGAGTTCATGGCCGCAACGCTCGCCCAGCGCGCCTTCGGCACCACGAGCGGCGAGATCGAGGACGTCGACTGATGCCGCGCGTCGCCTTCATCGGGCTTGGACGGATGGGTCACGGAATGGCCGGCCGCTATCTCGATGCCGGTTTCACCGTGTCGCTCTGGAATCGCAGCAAGGCCAAGGCGGAAGACCTGATCGCGCGCGGTGCGCGCTGGGCGACCTCGCCCGAGGACGCCGCGATCGATGCGGACGCCGTGGTGACCATGGTCGCCGATGATGAAGCTTCGCGCAGTGTATGGCTTGGTCTCAACGGCGCCGCGAAGACGGCAAAGGCCGGCACCATCGCGATCGAGTGCTCGACGGTCTCATATGATCACGCACGCGAGATGGCGCGCGAATTGAACGGGCGGGGGCTCATCTATATCGATTGCCCCGTGACCGGCCTGCCGGATGCGGCGGCGGCGGGAAAGCTGACGCTGCTGGTCGGTGCCGACGCCGCCGATCTCGAACGCGCCCGGCCGTTCCTCGAGCCGATCGGCTCGACCATCCGCCATTATGGCGCGGTGGGTTCGGGTACGGTCTACAAGCTCATCAACAACCTCATGGGTGCGATCCAGATCGCAGGGCTCGCTGAAGGTCTTGCGATCGCCGAGCAGGCCGGGCTCGACATGAAGCTCGTGCTGGAGTCGATCCAGGCCGGCGTCGCTGCAAGCCCGCAGGTGCTGAGGCACTCCAAGCGCATGGTCGCGCGTGATTTCAGCGGGGCGACGTTCACGTCAGCGCTGCGCCACAAGGATGCGGACTACGCGGTGAAGCTCGCCGAAAGCCTGCTCGCCGACAAGCCGCTCGTCGGCCCCGCTGCGGTCGAGGCTTATGCCAGGGCGAAAGCCGTGATGCCCGACGATGACGAGGGCAAGATGATCGAGCTCGTGTCGCGGCCGAAATAGGCCCGTTCATCCCAATCGGAAATCGGGTGGCAATACCCGCGGCTCCGCGGTAGGCGATCTATTCGATCGCCAATGTGAGACGCCATGCCCGCCAACGACAACCGGATCGACGCACGAGACTGGTCGCTGCTCTCTGTGCTCTCAGTCCTCTGGGGCGGCTCGTTCTTCTTCAATGGTGCTGCGCTGCGAGAATTGCCGCCTTTGACGCTGGTGTTCCTGCGTGTCGCACTCGGCGCAGCCATTTTGCTGCCGTTACTGCGCACCCAGAAGATCGCCTTTCCCAAGGGCGTTGCAGGCTGGCGGACGTTCTTCGCGATCGGACTGCTCAACAACGTCGTCCCGTTCTCCCTGATTGTGATCGGCCAGACCTTCATTCCGAGCGGCCTCGCATCGATCCTGAACGCCACCACGCCGCTGTTCACGGTGATCGTGATGGCGATGGCGGGCGAAGAGACGTTGCAGATGCGGCGCGTGGCCGGCGTTGCCTTGGGGCTCGTCGGCGTGGTCATCCTGAGGGGATGGGGCGTCGAGGCGAGGACGGGGCAGGGCCTCGGCATTTTCCTCTGCCTCGGCGGCGCCTTCAGCTATGGCCTCGCGGCACTGGCGGCACGCCGATTGCTGAAGGATTCGCCGCCGCTCGGGACGGCAACCTTTCAACTGCTGGCTTCGACAGTCATGATGGCAATTGTCGCCGGCGCCATCGAACAGCCATGGCGACTTCCAATGCCTGATGTAACGACCTGGCTTGCCGTGCTTGGCCTCGCTGGGCTGTCGACGGCGTTCGCCTATATCGTTTTCTTCCAGATCCTTCGACGTTCGGGCGCAACCAATGTCATGCTGGTGACGCTGCTCATTCCAGTGACTGCCATTCTTCTTGGCTGGCTCGTTTTGGGCGAGGCGGTCTCGCTGCGCGAGATCGCGGGGGCGATGGTCATCGGCAGCGCATTGCTCGTGATCGACGGACGCGTGCTGGCGGTATGGCGCAGCGCTTCAGCGACGTTCGGTCTTTAGCGCCATGCCGCCGGCGACGCCAACGCCGAGCACGTAGATCCAGCCGGCATGAAAATCGAACAGATGCGAGTTCAGCAGCGAGCTCGTCATGTTCTGCACGACGACGACGAGTCCGATCCAGGCCGCGAGGCCGTCTCCCGTGAACAGCGAGAGATGGACAAGCCACATCGCATAGAGCAGGACGACGCCGAGCAATCCCCATTGCATGGCGACGTTGAGGGTCTGGTTGTGGGGATTGTTGACCACTTCGGCCTCGAGGCCGGCCTGTCCCGCCGCGGCGCGCTCGAACTCCCGCTTGATCGCGCCGGTACCGTGGCCGAGCAGAGGCGCCTCTGCAAAGGAGACGATCGCCTTGCGCCAATAGGCCAGCCGCTGCGCGGTGGAGGCGTGGCTGATGTCCTCGTGTCCATGCTTGTATTCGACGGCAATGTCCGTGATCCGCTGACGCAGATACGGCGATGTCGTCCAGGCGAGAAAACTTGCCGCGACAGCGCCGGCCAGCAGCAGCATGGCGGCGGGCCGGCTCAGATGCCGCCAGGCGAACAAGGCGAGCAGTACGGGCATACAGAGTAGCGCGGTGCGGGCCGAGGCGACGAACAGCATGTTGGTGACGAACAGCAGGATCAACGCGAGGCAGCCCAACGCCGCGGTCAGCCGTCGCTCGCGCCAGAACGTCAGTGTCGGAAGCGCCAGCGCAAAGGCGCACAGGGTGAATTCCTGGCTCTGGTCGATGTAATTCTTGACCGGCACGCCGGCGGACGCGGTCACTGTGAGCTTCCACTCGGCGTGGAACAGCACGATCCAGGAAAAGATCGCGAGCAAGACGCACGAGGCGAGAAAGGCAGCGAAGACCCACGTGCCGCGCTCCGAGCGCCGGACGTGATACAGCAGCGGCGGAATGATGATGAGCTTTGCCACCGGCTTGATGGCGTGCAGCCGGTCGGCCCAGGCGGCGTCGGACCAGAGCAGGCCTGCGAGCGCAAGACCCAGAAATGCGAAGGGCAAGGCGAAGGCCGGCTGCTTCAGGCAGCCTGCATAGTCCCGCCAGTCGATGGTCGGCGCCAGGACGAGCAGCCATAGCGCCACGAAAATCGAGGGCAGCGAGGTCGACCATGGCAGCGACGCCGCGATCATCGCGGCGAGCAGGTCGGCACCGTGCTGCAGCGTTGCCGTGCTGCGCGAGGGCGCAAGCACGCCGCGCGTGTCGGCGGCTTCAACGGTCATGACGAAGCGCCTATTGCGCGGCCATCATGCTTTCGGCCGGCCGATACTGTCCGAGGAAGTCGGCGGCCTGGGTCTGGTAGCCGAAGCGTTTGGCAAGCTCGCCGCGGTGGTCCCTGATGTTGCGGCGGCATTCTTCCTGCCGCGCGATGACTCGCGTGACGGAGGCGCGGATCGACTCGGCCGAGAAAGGATCGAAATAGTCGGCGAGCTCGCCCGCGACCTCGCGAAACACCGCGATGTCGGAGCAGAGAACGGGCGTGTTCGCCGCGAGCGCCTCGATGATCGGCACGCCGAACCCTTCGGCGAAGCTCGGCATGATCAGGCCGTGCGCCTCGGAGATCAGCGTCGCTTTCTCATGCTCGTCGACATAGCCGGCAAAGCGGATATTGGGCGGCAGGTTGCGCATCTGCGAGGCAAGGCCGGCATAGCCGATCACGACGAGGTCGGCTTGCGGCATGCCGCGGAAGGCACGGATCACGGTGGCGACGTTCTTGCGCGGCTCGTTGGAGACGATGACGACGAAGCTCGGCCGCCCCGGACGCCCCGTCGGGGCTGGCAGTTGCAGGACGTCCGGAGCGTCGAACTGCGTGCGGGGGTAAACGACCCTCGCAGGCAGATGGGCAAATTGCGGCAGCAACTCTCTGAACCGCATCATGCTGTAGTTGGAGACGAAGGCGAGCTCGTCGGCCTGGCGCAAGCTCGTCAGCAGGCGCGACAGGAACAGGCGCGTTGCGACGTCGCTGAGCTTGAGATCGGTGAGCGGCAAGAGGTCGTGGACCACGCAGATCACCTTGGCGCCGGGCTTGCGCTTGATCGCCACGCGGGTCGGCGTATCCACCAGGATGACGTCGTAATCTCGGGCATCGATCCGTGGCGGCGGCAGCAGGAAGAGGGCCGAGGAGTCCTGGTAGCTGTAGAAGCCGGCCTCGAGCTGGAAGTCGCGGAACAGCTCGAGATGACGCAGATCCGGCGGAATGTATTCGAGCGCGGCGCTCTTGTTCTCGATCAATCGCGTGCTCATCCCGCGCAGGCCGATCGCACGCAGGAAGCAGAGCGCGTATTCCCACGACGTCGCCATGTCGATCCGGTGCCGGATCCAGCCGAGCAGGCGACGCAGGCCGCCATGGCTGCGCATCATCGGCTCGCTCATGTTGACCTCGTCGAGGTAGCGGTACAGCGCCAGGAGCTCGATGTTGCGCGATTGCCGCGGAAACAGCCCGGTACGCCGCTCGCGTGCGCGCAACTTGCGATAGCGGCGCGTGGTCTCGACGAGCAGGGTCAGCGCGTGGCCGTCGGCTTCGAGCGATCGGATCAATTCGCGGCTGAAGTGGAAAATGCCGCGCTTGTGGTTGGGCTCGCCGAGCGCCTCGGAAACGACCAGAATGCTCTTCTTCATGCGCGTATCTCGCGGAGCTCGAATGGATGGGCCGCGGGCGGCTCGACGGCGACCGTCGAGGCGACGCGCCCGTGGTCGAGGTTGATGATGGTGGAGCAGGTTCGGCGCAGCAGCGGCTGGTCATGGGACGCGATGATGACGATCGCGGCCTGCGAAACCAGTTTGAGCAGACGGGCCTGCGCCTTGGCCGAGAAATTCTCGTCGACGACACTGAGCCACTCGTCGAGCAGCAGGATGTCGGCCGGGAATGCGGTTGCCGTCGCAAACAGCACGCGCATCAGCATGCCCGAGGAGAACATCCTGAGCGGCAGCCGCTGCATCCGCTCCTCGAGCTCGGTGAAGGCCCAGATCTCGTCGATGATGGCGCGGGTCGGCTTGCGGCCGGAGATCCGCAGCAACAGCGCGATATTGTCCTCGGCCACGAAGTCCAGGTTGACGCCGGCATTGAGGCCGAGCAGGGGCACGATGTTGCCCTTGATCGCGACGTTGCCGCTGCTCGGCGGATAGACCCCGGCAATGAGCCGGAGCAGTGTCGACTTGCCCGAGCCGTTCGGTCCGGCAAGACCGATCCGTGCGCCGGCCTCTGCTTCGATCGTGATGTTGTCGACGGCGCGAATGATCCGCATCCCGCCTTGCTCGCGGATGAGATGGCCGAGGAGGCGGCGCTTGAGCGAGTAATCGTAGGCGCCGTAGAGGGGATAATCGAGACTGACGTTACGCAGGTTGATCGAGGCCATGACGCTAGATCCAAAAGGCCGCTTTGCGCAGGTGCACGAGCGTCAGCCAGCTTGCGAGCATGAGCACGGCAACGCACGCCAGCACATAGAAGATGCTGATCGTGTCGACGTGACCGCCCGCCAGAGGCTCGCGCCACACCGCGAACAGGTGCGTCAGCGGATTGATCCGCATGATGGTCGAGCGATGATTGATCATCTCCGACGACCAGATCACGGGTGAGGAGAGGAAGCCCAGCATCAGCGAGGATTCGATGATCGGCTTGAGGTCGCGATACCGCGTCGCCATGGCGCCGAGCACCAGGCTCAGCGCGAAGGTGCAGGCGATGAAGAGCAGCAGCCCCGGCAGGGCGGCGAGCGCGTGGGAGAGATCGCGCGGGGTCAGCACCAGCCAGAGGATCAGCGGCACACAGGCGTTGTGGAGCGCGAACAGGGCCTGGCGGAAGGTGCATTGCAGAAGGAAGATCACCGGCGGCAGCGCGCGGTCGCGGATCAGGCTAGCCGAGCCCTGGAGCGCCGTGGTGGCATCGAGCACGACGCTGTTGAGGAAGGTCCAGGCCGTCATCGACAGCGCGAGCATGGGCAGCCGCGCGAGCACGCCGGCGTTGGACATCTGGCCGATCACCGAGCCCAGCACGGCGACCACGATCGCCATCTGGAGCGACATCCAGAACGGGCCGAGCAGCGAACGCACATAGCGATGGCGCATGTCGGACCAGGCCAGCGCGCCTGCGATCCGGATCATTTCGAGCCAGCCCGGCGCGGCGGACGAGCTTGTGCTCGCGGCCGAGGCCTGAGCCAATGCCTGGGCGTATACCGTCTCCATACCGTTCTTGAAGGCCGTGGCGGAATAGCGCGTGGCCGCACGCGTTCGCGCGGCAAGGCCCATGCGGCGGCGGCGTTCGGGATCGCGGATCAGGGAATCGATGGCGTTGCCGAGCGCTGCGGCATCGCCGGGCGGTACGGTGATCGCCTCGATGCCGTCACGCGCAACATGAGGTACGGCCGTATCCAGCGCGGTGTTGACGACAGGCCGGCCTGCCGCCATCGCCTCGAGCTGGACGAGCCCGAACGTCTCGGCGTTGGTCACCGACGGCATCGCGAACACGTCGGCGATGCACATCAGCTTGACGCGCTCGCAATCGGGTACGGAGCCGAGCAGGCGGACGCGGTCGCCCACACCGAGCTCGGCGATCAGTTGCTCGAGCCGCGCGCGCTCGGTGCCTTCGCCGATGATCCAGACCTCGAAATTCCACCCCTGGGCGGCGCGGATCAGCACCTCAAATCCCTTGTAGGGAACCAGCCGGCCGCAGGCGAGCACGAGCCGTCCGCGATCGTTGACGTGCTCGGGCTCGATCCTCGGCCAGTCATACTTCGTGGTGTCGATGCCGAATGGCACGACGTGGCACTTGTCGGCGAATTCCCGCAGCAGCGGCGTTGTGTCGACCAGCACGCGGTCGGAGACGATGATGGCGGCGGCCTGACGCAGCGTCCGGCGCATCAAGGGTTCGATGAACCAGCGCAGGCCGGCATGGGTGACGATGTCGGCGTGCCAATGCACGACCAGCGGCCGCTTGCGAGCAAGGCCGAACGCGAAGACGAGGTCGGCAAGCGGGAAGGGGGCGTGCAGCGCCAGCAGGTCGTGCTGCGCGATCTTGCGCCACAGGCGCCACGGATAAGTCGGCGCAGCCGGCAGCGAGAGCACGTCGCCGAATGACTGCACGCGCTCCACGGCCACGTCGTCGACGACGATATCGCGGCGTTCTTCGGCGGATTTCGAGCAGACCAGCACGGCGGAGGCGAAGGCGTCCTTCAGGCTCGCGCAGATGTCGCGGATCACAGTGAGCGTGCCGCCGAACAGGTCGGGGTAGTAGACCTTGAAGATATGAAGAACCGACGGGCGGGTGGGTTCGCTGACAGGGGTCATGCTGTTCGTCGCGCTCCGCTCAGCCGGCCAGGAGGGCGGCGACGAAGGGCACCGCGAGCGTCGAGATGAAGATCGCGCCGCGCAGCAGCGCAGGCAGCATTTCGACGGCGTCAGGGCGGCGTCGGCCGAGATGTGCGGAAATCATGCTGGAATTGCAGACCAGGCGGTCAGGCATTGGGTCAACTTTCCCTTTCGAGTCGTGCCCTCAGTTGCGTCTCCTATATGTGGGAAAATTTACCACGTCAACGACGCAAACGAAAAATGTGGGATTGTGTCCCACGCGAGGCGCCGTTACAATTCAGACATGAATGCCAAGCCCGGGTCCAAAGCGGCGGATAAGCCGGCTGCGCCACAGCCGAACGCCGCGGCAAAGCTGCACGCGCCCCTCGCGCGGCTGTTGCGCCCGTTGGTGCGCCTGTGCATCCGCAGCGGCATGACGTTTCCGGCGCTGGCACAATTGCTCCGCGAGCTGTTCGTCAACGTCGCTGAGCACGATTTCGCGCTCGAGGGCAAGGAGCAGACCGACAGCCGCGTCAGCCTGCTCACGGGCATCCATCGCAAGGAAGTGGCGCGGCTGCGCGGCGCCGGTGCGCCCGTGCACGAGGCGCCGGCGGCGGTGTCGCTGACCAGCGCGGTGATCGCGCGCTGGCTTGCCGCGCCCGAATTCACCGATGCGAAGGGCGAGCCGCTGTCGCTGCCGCGCACGGTCGAAGGCGCGGCTCCCTCGTTCGAGCAACTTGTCGCCTCCGTCACCAAGGACGTCCGTCCCCGCGCGGTGCTCGACGAATGGCTCGATCGCGGGCTCGTCACCATCAACGGCGATGACGCGATCGAGCTGGTCGAGGCTGCCTTCGTTCCGCGCGGCGAGGACGACAGCAAATGGCACTATCTCGGCCGTAACCTGCACGACCATATCGCGGCGGCGGCCGAAAACGTCTCTGGGCCTGCGCCGCGCTTTCTCGAACGCGCAGTGCATTACAACGGCCTGTCGCCAAAACTTGCCAAACGGCTCGAGGCGCGCTCGCGCGAGCTTGCGATGGAGGCGCTCAAGACCGCCAACCGCGAGGCGAACCGCGCGCTCGCCAAGGACAAGGGCGGCGATGCCCGCTGGAATTTCGGCATCTACATTTATTGCGAGGACGTCGAGGAGGAGAGCGACGGCAGCGGCGAGGGCGGTCGCTCATGACCACGCCGCCGCGCATTTCCCGCCGCCTGCTGCTGACGGGATTCTGGCTCGCCGGAACGGCTGCCGCCTGGGCGCAAACCAGGCGCGGCACGGACCAGGGCATCGGCGGCACCGGAATTACGCGCGGCGATGATCAGGGCATCGGCGGCACCGGCATCGTCGGCGTGATCCAGCGCTTCGGCAGCATCTACGTCAACGGCGAGCGCGTCGCTTACGCGGCCGACGTGCCGGTGCGGATCGACGGCGAGCAGGCTACGACCAAGAGCCTGCGCATCGGACAGCTCGCGCGCGTGGTCGCCGTCCGGCAGGCCGACGGCACGCTGGCGACGCGCAGCATCAACATCGCCAGCGAGGTTGCAGGCCCGATCGAAGCGGTGAAGGGCAACGAGATCACCGTGCTCGGCCAGAAGGTGGTGGCGAGCGGCCAGGAGAGCTGGCGCCGCGTCGGCACGCATGTCGCCGTGTTCGGGCTGCGCCGCACCGACGGCACGATCGTCGCAAGCCTCGTCGAGCAGCGTCGCAAAGCCACCGCGCGGGTTTCCGGTCTGCTCGAGCGCGGTCCGGACGGGCTGCATATCGGCGGCCTGCGGCTGAAGGGTGCCGATGTCGCGCTGGTCGGCCAGCGCGTTCAAGTCGAGGGCAGCGCGAGCCAGGGCATGCTCCAGGTCGCGCACGCGAGGGTCGACAATTTCCAGGATCTTGCCGGCGCGACGAGATTGTCGGTCGAAGCCTATGTGCAGCGCGAGGGCGCCAACCTCCAGCTTGGCTCCGGCCTCATCGCCCATGACGGCTCGCGCTTTGCGCCGAGCGCAGGCGAGGCGCGGGTGGTGCTGAACGGCATATTCGATCCCGCGCGTGGCTTGCAGGTCGAATCGGTGCAGGCCGTCACGCAGTTCCCGGGATCGTCGCTGCAGGGGCCGGGCAGCCCGCCTGGCTTTGGCGGCCATTCGCCGGGTGGCTCGATCCTGCATCCGGGAAGCGGCACGCCTGGTTCGCCGAGCGGCCAGCCCGGCGCACCACCTGGTGGTGGGCCCGCGCCTGGTTCGAGCCCCGGTTCAGCTCCCGGCTCCGGGCCATCCGGCCCGGGCGGTCCGTCCGGTCCCGGCGGCCTTGGCTCACCCGGCGGTCCCATGGGGCCCGGCGGTGGCGGCTTCGGTGGTCCCGGCGGCGGGATGGGCGGCGGCAGGCGTTAAGGAGCGAAACTGAGGGCGCCCTAACGCGCCCTCGAGAGAAACGAGCGCAACCGCTCGTGACCGGGATCATCGAGGACCTCGGCCGGTGGACCGCTTTCGACGATCTGGCCCTTGTCCAGAAACCAGACGGTGTCCGCGACCTCGCGGGCAAAACCGATCTCGTGCGTGACGACCACCATCGTCATGCCGTTTTGGGCCAGGGACTTCATCACCCGCAGCACCTCGCCGACCATTTCCGGATCGAGCGCGCTGGTCGGCTCGTCGAACAGCATGACGTCCGGATCCATCGCCAGCGCGCGTGCAATCGCCACGCGCTGCCGCTGCCCGCCGGACAGGCGCGCGGGCAAGGCGTCGGCCTTGTCTGCCAGCCCGACGCGGTCGAGTTCGATCATGGCGCGCTCCCTGGCCGCAGCCTTGCGCATTTTTCGTAGACGCTCGAGCCCCAGCGTAATGTTGCCGAGAACTGTGAGATGCGGAAACAGGTTGAACGCCTGGAACACGAATCCGACGCGCTGGCGCAAACGGTTGATGTCGACGCCACGCTCCGCGACATCCACACCCTCGAACAGCACTTGGCCGCCTTGAATGTCTTCCAGGCGCGTCACCGCACGAATGAGCGTGGACTTCCCTGAGCCCGATGAGCCGAGCAGCGTGACGACCTCGCCGCGTTTCACTTCGCCCGTCACGCCGGCCAGCACCTGGTGTTGGCCAAACCATTTTTCGACGGCCTGGAAGCGGATCATGGCTTGCCCTCACGCCGGCTGAACGCCCAGCCCACCGCGCTCGGCCGCCAGCCGTCGTTCCAGCCAGCGCGCCGCCGATGTCCGGGTGAAGCAAAGCGTGAAATAGGTCAGCGCCAGCAAGCCGTAGACCTCGAACGGTTGCGTCATGAGCTGGTTGTTCACCTGGCTCGCCGCAAAGGTCACCTCGTTGGCGCTGATGACATAGCCGAGCGAGGTCTCCTTGATCGTGGAGACGAACTGGCTGACCAGGCTGGGCATCATGTTGTGCAGGACTTGCGGCAGGATGACCTTGAAGGTGGTCGGAATGTAACCGAGGCCAAGGGCCTTTGCCGCTTCGGTCTGGCCTTTCGGCAGGCCTTCAATCCCGGCCCGGATGATTTCCGAAAGATAACTCGCCTCGTAGACGACGAGTGCGAAGAGCAGCGTTTCGACGCCTCCCACCGTATGTCCGATCAACAGCGGCAGCGCGAAATAGGTCCAGAAGATGAACATGATCAGCGGCAGGCCGCGCACGACATAAACCACGGCGGTCGCCGGCCCGCGAAGCCAGGGATGCGAGCTGAGACGCGCAAGAGCAAGTGCGATCGCGACGGGAAAGCTGAGGGATAGACCAGCGACCGCAAGGAACAGCGTCATCGCAAGCCCACCGACCGGACCGTGCGGGTATTGCCCGATCAGGAACAGAAGCCAGTTGTCCTCGAGGATCTGCAGCATCAGCGCAACTCGAGTTTCAGTCGCCGGTCGGCGAAGGCGCCGAGCGCCATGATCCCGAAAGAAATCGCAAGATAGATGATGGTCGCGACCGCAAACGCTTCGAACGTCTTGAACGTGTAGCTGTCGACCTCGCGCGTGCGATAGGTCAGCTCACCGACGCCGATCGCCATGGCGAGGCTGGTGTTCTTGAACAGAAGCAGGGTCTGGTTGATCAGCGGCGGAATCACGATGCGCAGCGCCTGCGGCAGGATCACGTAGCTCATCGCCTGGAGGTAGTTGAATCCGATCGAGCGCGCGGCCTCATATTGCGTCTTCGGGATCGAACGAACTCCGCTGCGCAGATCCTCGGTGATATAGGCCGCGCTGGCGAGGCCCAGCGCCACCATGGCGAGGAGGAACTCGCTGTGGTGGCTGTTGACCCACATGCGGATGGCGCGAGGCAACAGCTGCGGGACGCCGAAATACCAGACCAGGATCTGAACCAGCAGCGGAACGTTGCGATGATATTCGACGTAACCCGCGACCAGCCATTCGAAGGGCCGGAACGGAAGCATGCGGACCAGGGTCAGGATGATCCCGATCGTCATTCCGAGCAGCCAGGCCGCCAGGGTCAGCGCGATCGTCGTCGCCAGTCCCCAGATGAACCAGTCCAGATATTGGCCGGTCAGGACTGCGGCCGGGTCGAAGACATAGCCCATCGTTAAGTCATGCACTCCGGATGTTCAGCTTCGCGCGGAGGCGAGGTGATCAGCCCTTGATTTCCTCGATCTTGAAATCGAGCTTCATTCCATAGACGGTATCGGGGCCGAACCACTTGGCAAAAATCTTGCCAGCCTCTCCGGACGCATCCAGCTCGGTCAGCACCTTGTTGACGTGCTCCTTGAAGGCGGCCTCACCCTTGCGCACGCCGAGTCCCCACGGTTCGACGAAGACCGACTTCTCCACGATCGACATCGGCGAGGATGCCTGCGCCTGTTTGCGGAGCTTCACCAGGATCAGCTCCGAAGCGCAAAAACCGTCGACCTTTCCCTGAACGACAGCAAGGAAAGCCGAGGACGAATCCTGAAAAGTCACAGTTTCTGCCGTTGGTATGACACGTCTGACGCCCTGTTCCGAAGACGATCCCTTGAGCGCGCTGACCCTCTTGCCGGATAGCTGCTCCAGGGTTGCGATGCCGGAATCGGCGGACACGAGCACCTTCTGCTCGCTGACAAAGTACGAATAGCTGTAGTCGATCTGTTGCGCGCGCTCCTTCGTCCAGCCGAGATTGGCGGCGAGGATGTCGACCCGCCCCTGGAGCAGCTCGGGGATGCGGGCCTCGACGGCCATCGGCTTGAGCTCGAGCGCGACACCGAGGGATTCCGCGACCTTGCGGCACATGTCGACGTCGTATCCGACGATCTCCCGTGTTTTCGGGTCCTGGAAGCTGAACGGTTCGGCCGTGCCGAGCGTGCCGCAGACCAGTTTGCCGCGGGCCTTCACATCGGCAAGCTCGTCGGCCTTTGCCACGCCGACAACCCCGGTGAGGAAAAAGAGTCCGGCGGCGGCGACCTGGAGTAATCTCATGGCTCTTCCCTTCATCCTTCGGTTAGCGCAAGGCCGCACAGGTTCGCGCGAGCCGTGTGCAGGCTTCCTCGATCTTCGGCAATGATGTCGCGATCGACATGCGCAGATAGGACGGCATGCCGTAGGCCGTTCCATCGATCACCGCGACGCCGGCGGCATCGAGGAAGTGCATGACGACGTCCAGATCGGTCTTGAGAACCTTGCCCTCGGGCGTGGTCTTTCCGATCAGGCCCGCGCAAGACGGAAAGACATAGAAGGCGCCATCGGGCGAAAGGCAAGAGAGACCGGGAATATCGTTCAGCATGGCGACCGCACGGTCGCGGCGGCGGCGATACATCTCGCGAGCCTCCGTGACGAAGCCCTGATCGCCTTCGAGTGCTGCGGTCGCCGCCGCCTGGCTGATCGCCGACGTGCAGGACGTCGACTGTGACTGGATCGTGTTCATGGCTGCGATCAGCTCTGCGGGCCCCGCGCCGTAGCCGAGCCGGAAGCCGGTCATGGCGTAGGTCTTGGAGACGCTGTTGACCAGCAAAGTCCGCTCCTTCAGCCGGGGCTCGACGGCAACGATGCACGGGGTTGCCCCGCCATCGAAGCGGATGTGCTCGTAAATGTCGTCGGTCATGCCAGCGACATTGGGGTGGCGCAGCAGCACCTCGGTCAGCGTAGCCATCTCGGCGGTGGAATAGAATGCGCCGGTGGGATTGCAGGGGGAGTTCAGGATGAGCCAGCGCGTTTTGGGCGTGATCGCTTGCTCCAGAGCTTCGGCCGACAGCTTGAATCCCGCATTCTCGCCGCAGCTCACGATCACCGGCGTGCCGTCGCAGGCTTCGACCATGTCGGGGTACGAGACCCAATAGGGCGCGGGGATGATGACCTGATCGCCGGCACCGAGCGTGGCGGCGAGCGCGTTGTAGATGACCTGCTTGGCGCCGCCGCCGACGGAGATCTCGTTCATGGCGTAGCTAACGCCATTCTCGCGCGCGAGCTTTTCGATGATCGCCTTGCGTAGCGCCGGCGTTCCGTTGACCGGCGTGTAGCGCGTTGCTCCCGCTTCGAGCGCGGCAGCAGCCGCTGCGCGGATATGCTTCGGCGTGTCCAGATCGGGCTCGCCGGCCGTGAGATCGATGACGTCACGTCCCTCGGCCTGGAGCTGGCGGACCCGATCCCGCGCGACCATGCTCGGCGACGGCTTGATTCGCTGAACCCTCGGAGCGAGGGCGATGGCACCAGCCCGGCTCATGACGCTGCCCCTTGGGCAGGCGTGTTTCCGGTGCCCATGTAGGAATCGTCGAGGCGGCCCTCGCGGATGGCTGCCAGTACGCCGGCTTCGCGCGCCTCCTGCTTCCTGACCCGTTCGAGCAGCTCGGCGGCAACGGATCGGTCGAAGGCCACGACACCATCCTCGTCGCCGAGAATGACGTCACCCGGCATCACCACCATGCCATCGATCGAGACGGGCACGTTGATCTCTCCGGGACCTGACTTGTAGGGACCGCGATGCGTGACACCGCGTGCGAAGCAGGGAAAGCCGGCCTCGGCGAAGGCACCGACGTCGCGGACGGCGCCGTCGATGACGAAGCCGGCGACGCCCATTGCCTTGGCGCGCGTCATCATGATCTCGCCGACCAGGGCCTGGCCGAGGTCGCCGCCACCATCGACCACGAGCACGTCGCCCGGCCGGAGCTGCTCATAGGCCTTGTGCAGCATGAAATTGTCGCCGGCGCGAGTCTTGACGGTGATCGCGGTGCCGATCAGGCGGGCACTGCCATGGAGCGGCCGGAGCGCGCGTGTGCCGTGCAGCCGGTTCATGTTGTCGGAGACGATCGCGACTTGCGCGGCGGCAAAATCGGCGATGATTGCAGGCGGGACGGCGGGCGGCGAGGGGAGCAGTCGATGACCGGGCAGGAGCATGGGCAAAACCGATGGGCTGTGCGCCGAAGCGCAGATGTCGCCTGAAGCCTGCCCCGCGGGCGACTTGAAGAAAAGTGAATATTTTTCTAGGGATGCAATCGCTTTTCTCGATTAATGGACATCGCAGCCATGGTGAGCCTGACGCTGAAGCAGGTCGAAGCCTTCTACTGGATTGCCGAACTGGGCGGTGTCGTCGACGCCGCGGAGCGGCTGAACCTGGCGCAATCGACCATCTCCAAACGCATCGCCGAATTGGAATCAGCAGTCGGGAGCACGCTGTTCGATCGCAATAGCCGAACGATCAGCCTGACGCGCAGCGGTGAAAACCTGATCGGGCTCGCCGCTCAGCTCCTGGAGCTCGAGGCGCGAATGCGCCAGGTCGCAGCCGGACCGCTGGCCTTCAGCGGTGCGTTCCGGTTCGGCGTCACCGAACTCGTCGCGCTGACCTGGCTGCCGAAACTGATCGTGGCCATGAAGGAAGCCTATCCGGCGGTCATTCCGGAGCCCGAAGTCGAATCCAGCGTCGTGCTGCTCGACAAGCTCGCCGATCGTCGCCTGGATCTTGTGATTGGTCTTGATCCACCGGCCAGTGCCGATTTCAACGCGCTGCCGCTCGACAGCGTCACGCTGCAGTGGATGTCGGCGCCCGGCGTCGGCCCCAAGGCCAACGAGGCCGCGCTGGATGAGATCGCCCGCTACCCGATCCTCACCCAGGGGGAAGGATCAGGCTTGCAGAAACTGGTTCTGGATTGGCTGGGCGCGAGCGGAATCAAGCTCAATCGCGTCGTCAAATGCAACAGTTTGAGCGTCCTCTCGGCGTTGGCCGTGGCCGGGCTCGGCATCACTTTTCTGACCGAGCAGTATTTCCGGCATGAGATCGAGATCGGTCTGCTGCGTACGATCAGGACGTCGCCGCCGATCCCGCAGATCCGGTATTTTGCCGTGACGCGTGCGGATGCCGTCGATCCGCTGGCCGGACAGATCGCGCGGATTGCGCGTGAATGCTGCGATTTCTCGCTTCGCGGCTTGTCGGCGCGGCGCGTCCGACAGTCTTAGCCCGCGCTGAGGCGCACGCCGGCGCGCAGGAATTTCTGCGGGTCGACCGCTTCGCCGTCGATGCGGGTTTCGTAGTGCAGATGCGGGCCAGTGGAGCGGCCGGTCGATCCGACCAGTCCGACAACCTGGCCGATCTTCACGATCTCGCCGACCTTGACGTTGATCTCCGAGAGGTGGCCGTAGCGGGTCGAGAGCCCGTTGCCGTGGTCGACCTCGACCATGCGGCCGTAGCCACCTGACCATCCGGCCGACACCACCTTGCCGTTGGCGGTGACGCGGACGGGATCGCCGGTCGCGGCGCGGAAGTCGAGGCCGGTGTGCATCGCCGGCCGGCCGAGGAACGGATCGCTGCGCACGCCGAAGCCTGAGGTGAACTCGACCTCGCCGATGACCGGCTTGCGATAGGGCACCAGCGCCAGCGTGCGGTTGAGCCGATCCACCTCGGCGCGCGTGACGTTGATACGATTAAGCTGCTTCTCGAACGGACCGGCATTCGCGGTGAGTTTGACGGGTACAAAAGGCCCGCCCATCGCGGTCCGCGGCACGGCGGCTTCGAGATCGGCGAGGTTCAGGCCAAGATCACTGACCACGCCGCGCATCCGACGCGCGCGCGATTCCATGCTGTCCTCGACGGCGCTGAGCGCGGCGATCTGGCGTCTCTCGACCTGGTCAAGCGAAGTCTGCAAACGCACCAGGACGTTGTCAAAACCCTGAACCTTGGCGAACTGGTTCGGCTGCGGGCTGGCGATCACTGGTGTGCGGGATTCAAGCCGCGCCTCGCGATCCGGCGGCGCCACGAAAATCACGGTGTCGCTGATCGGCGAGGGTTTCGGTGTGCCCTGAGGAGGGGTGGCGTCGCCGCGCTGCGGTGTCGCGCGCGGGATCGATCCGGTCACGTCGGGCATGGCGCCGAGCGCCGTTGCGCGCGACTCGAGCGCGGTCTGGCGCTTCATGATCTGGTCGAGCTTCTGGTCGAACTGCTCCTGGTCAAGCAGCTGCCGGCTCGTGGTGCGATCGACCTTGGCCCTGAGCTCGGCGATGCGATCCTCATAGGCATATTGCATCTCGGCCTGGCGGGCGATCAGCCGCGTCAGCACGTCGTCGCGGAAGGCGAAATAGGTGGCGGTCGCCGCCGACCACAGCCCGAGCAGCACGACGGTCCCGACCACGATCCAGAACACCACGGGCCCGAGGCGGACCTGCTTGCCGTGATGCACGATGGTGTAGGCGTCGTCGGCGGCGGGCAGGGGTATAGCGGTGGCGGAGCTGACAGGACGGCGGTTGAAGGGCCGCCCGTGGTCGTGAGGGTGATGCTGGGAGTAGTGCGAGTATTGGGCAGAACTTTTCGACATCGGCACTCCCGCGCCGGTCGGAGAGGTTCCGTACGGCTCAATTGCCGCAGCAATCTGGGCCGCTCATGGTTAATTTTCCGGAAACGGGAACGCTCGAATTCGCGCAACTGGTTAAAGAGATGTTGCCGCCGCCAGCACGTCCTCGGCGTGGCCGTCGACCCGGACGTTCCGCCAGATTCGCGCCACCTTGCCGTCGGCGCCGACCAGCACCGTGGTGCGAAGAATCCCGAGGAAGGTCCTGCCATACATCGATTTTTCGCCCCAGGCGCCGTAGGCCTCGAGCATCTCGTGCTGCTCATCCGAGATCAGGGGAACAGCCAGCTTGTGCTTGTCGCGGAACTTCTCCTGGGCCTTCTGGGGATCGGCCGAGATGCCGAGCACGCTCGTGCCGGTCGCGGCGAAGGCATCCTTCAGCCGGGTGAAGTCGATTGCCTCGCGGGTGCAGCCCGGCGTGTCGGCGCGGGGATAGAAGAACAGGACCAGCTTCTTGCCGGAATAGTCAGCCAGCCTCGCCACGCCGCCGCCGTCGCGCGGCAGGCTGAAGGCGGGTGCCTTCTGGCCTTCGGACAGGGCACCCTTGGTCCCCTTGGCGGGGGCGGCGGTCGATTCGGAAGATTTTAACCGTTTCGACGTGGCCTTGTGCGATGCTGCCACGGTTGAGGTCTTTGTTGATTTGCGTGTTGCGGCCCGCTGCGTCCTAGCGGGCTTTGTTGTCGCCATAGTCCGCGTTTGCGTCCGCTTTTTCCTAGGGGTTGGGCTGCCGGAGGCCGTCTTGGACGATTTCTTTCGCGTTTTCTTGGACATACGCCTTCCTTTCGACGCTTTCGGCGGGTCAACCAAAGCGGTATTGCAGCTCTCGTCCGGCGTGCCGGATTCGTGCCCTCGGCTGGGCAACTCTGACGGCGCCGGAGTATGGTTACAAGGAATTCCAAGCACCACCCCACTGCTCGTTGAACGCGCGCTCGGGGCGATATGACGAACAGCAGGAATATCAAGGGAATGGCGGCAATGCCGGTGCAGGGACGTTTGGTCCCCGCGGACGGCTGCGGCCCCGGCGGCGCTCAATCTAGGGATGGGCGCCTGTATCGAGAGGCAATGGCAAGGAATACGTCGCCCCAGGACCACAACGGGGACCTCTATCGGGACCTCGATCGGCGCGCCGGAGTGCAAGAGCCCGTCGAATGGGACGAGGTCGATTGGGATCCGGACCAGGAGGCGGCCGCAGGCCACCGGGCGCGCCGGCTGTTGTCCCGTTCCAACTCCCGCTTTCATCGCGTAGGCGACGGCTTTGGCGCGTTCGGCCGCTGGCTCGCGGCCGATCGCTGGGTCAAGCGGCTCGCCCTCGTCACCTGTACCCTCGTCATCATCTTCGTCTGTTGCTTCGCCACGCTGTGGTGGCGGCTCGGCGCGGGTCCCATCAATCTCGACATGGCGACGCCATGGCTCGCGGCGGCGATCGAGGACAATATCGGCCACGGCAACACCGTCGAGGTCGGCGGCACCCAGATCGAGCGCGCAGGGCGGATCCGCATCGCCGTGCGCATTCGCGACATCATCGTCCGCGACCGCGATCGCGCCATCGTCGCAAGTGCGCCGAAGGCCGAAGTGCGGCTGTCGGGCGTGGCGCTCCTGATGGGCCGGCTGCGCGCCGAAAGTCTCAATCTCGTCGATGCCGAGCTCGCGATCCGGATCGCGCCTGACGGTACCGTCACAGTGTCGGCCGGTGACACCGCCAAGCCGCTCGCCACCGGCGTCGCGTCGAAAAAGGAGGCGGGCCTGCCGCCGACCTTCCCGCGTCCGGGATCCGCGCCGCCTCCCGCAACGACTGCTCCCGCCACCCCGTCCGGTGCGGACGCGGCCGCAGCGTCTTCGGCCAGCGGCAGCACGCAGAGCGGACTGCTTGCCGGGCTCGACTGGCTCGACAGCCTGAGCATGACCGGGCTCGACGGCCAGAATCTCAACGAGATCGGCCTGAAGAACGGCAATCTGATCGTCGACGACCAGCAGCGTGGCAGCAAGTGGAGCTTCGAGAACATCAGCCTCAGCCTGCGCCGTCCGCACGGTGGCGGCGTTGCGCTCAGCTTCGGCGAAGAGGGCGCGCGGCCATGGTCGCTCCGCGCAACGATCGGCCCGGCCGAGAACGGCGTGCGCTCGGTCGATATCAAGGCCGACAAGGTCTCGACCTCGAACATCCTGCTGGCGTTGCGGCTGAAGGACCTGACCTACAATGCCGACCTGCCGCTGACCGGCGAGCTCAAGGGCGAACTCGGCCGCGACGGCCTGCCGACCTTCTTCCGCGGCAAGATTCTCGTCGGCGCGGGCAACATCATCGACACCGACACGCCCGACTATCCAATGGCGATCGACTCGGCCGAGCTCAATCTCGAATGGGATGCCGGACGCCGGGTGCTGGTGGCGCCGTTCAAGATCATCTCGGGTGCCAACCGGGTCACGCTGCTCGCGCATCTCGAGCCGCCCAATGGCACCACCAACGACTGGCAGCTCGGGTTCAGCGGCGGATCGATCCTGCTCGGCGGCATCGACAACGAGCCGCCGCTGGTCTTCAACCGCATCGCCATCGGCTTCCGTTTCGACACCGACCACAAGCGCGTCGTGCTGACGCAGGCCGACATCAGCAATGGCGAGATCGGCGTCGCCGGTACCGGCGCCATCGACTATTCCGGCGAGCCGCGGCTGATGCTCGGCTTTGCGGGCACGCCGATGTCGGCGTCCGCGCTCAAGCGGATGTGGCCGACGCTTGTTGTTCCGGAGCTGCGTGAGTGGGTGATCGAGCGGATCGAGCGCGGCTCGCTCCAGCGCATCGAAGTCGGCGTCAACTCGCCGACGCGCAATCTCCCCCGGAAGGGCCCGCCGATCCCCGATGACGGACTGTCGGTCAACATCGTGGCGAGCGGGGTTGCGGTTCATCCGGTGGACGGCATGCCCTCGGTGCACGACGCCGACCTGAAAGCGCACGTCACCGGACGGACCGCGACGGTGACGATCGGGCAGGGCATTGCCGATACGCCGGCGGGGCGCAAGATCACGATCTCGGATTTCACCTTCGAGGTGCCTGACATGGCGCCAAAGCCCTCGCCGTCGCGCAGCAAATTCCGCGTCGATGGTCCGGTGCCGGCGGCTGCGGAAATTCTCGCCAATGATCGCTTGAGCGATCTATCCGCCACCTTCGTCGATCCCAACACCAGCAAGGGCACGTTCTCGGCCAACATCACGCTCGCCTTGCCGGTGAAGGGCGAGCTGACCAAGGCGGACACGAGCTACGCCGTCGCCGCCGACCTCAACGGCTTTGCTGCCGACAAGCTGGTGATGAACCAGAAGCTCGAGGCGAACAGCCTCAAGATCGTCGCCACCAACCAGGGCTACCAGGTCAAGGGCGACGTCAAGATCAACGGCCAGGCGGCCTCGCTCGATTACCGCAAGCCGGCCGAGGGCGATGCCGACGTCAAATTGCAGGCCACGCTCGACGATGCGAGCCGCGCCCGTCTCGGTTTCGATCTGGGTCCCGCCATCAGCGGTTCGATTCCGGTCAAGGTCTCCGGCAAGATCGCCAGCGGGCCCGAGCAGACCACGCGCCTGGGCATCGAAGCCGACCTGACCTCACTCAAGCTCGACAACATCCTGCCGGGCTGGGTGAAGCTGCCGGGCAAGTCGGGCAAGGCCAGCTTCAAGGTGGTGCCGACGGCGCAATCGACGCGGCTGGAGGACATCGTCGTCGAAGGCGGCGGCGTCTCGATCAAAGGCTCGCTCGAGGTCGACCAGAACGGCGACCTCATGAATGCGAACTTCCCGACCTATTCGCCGTCCGACGGCGACAAGGCCTCGCTGAGGGTCGAACGCGGTCCCGACGGCGTGGTGAGGGGCACCATGCGCGGCGACGTATTCGACGGCCGCGGCTTCCTGAAGTCGGCGATATCAGGGAATTCCGGCAAGGACGACAACAAGAGCAAGCTGAAGAACGTCGACTTCGACATCGACGTCAAGTTCGGCGCGGTCGCCGGCTTCAATGGCGAGGCGATGCGCAGTGTCGATGCCAAGATGTCGCGGCGAAGCGGCGCGGTGAAAGCTTTCACGCTAAGCGGCAAGGTCGGCCGCGACACGCCGGTGACGGCGGACTTGCGTGGTGGGCGTGCGCAGGGCAGCCGCGAGGTGATCTATCTCCAGACCAACGACGCCGGCGCGTTCCTGCGCTTCTCCGACACCACCAACAAGGTGTTTGGCGGCCAGATGGTGGTGGCGATGGAGCCGCCGACATCGGAGCCGACGGCGCGCGAAGGTCTCATCAACGTGCGTGACTTCACCGTCAAGGGCATGGAGCAGCTCGATCGCGTTGCGGCGGGTGGCCCCAACGGCACACAGAGCGGTGTGTCCTTCTCCGCATTGCGCGCGGAATTCACCCGGCAGAACGGCGCGCTCACGATCCGCGACGGCGTCGTCAAGGGACCGATGATCGGCGCCACCATCGAGGGCTCGATCGACTATCCCGGCAATCAGGTGTGCATGAGTGGCACCTTCGTGCCGGTATACGGGGTGAACAACATTTTTGGCCAGATTCCGTTGTTCGGCATCTTCCTCGGTGGCGGCGACAAAGAGGGGCTGATCGGCGTCACCTATGAGGTCGTCGGCACGCCGTCTGCGCCCGTGATGCGAGTCAATCCGATCTCGGCGATGGCGCCGGGCCTGTTCCGCAAGATCTTTGAGTTCAACACCGGTAAACAGAACTCGCCGATTGACGAGCTGCCAACACAGTCGGGCGAGAGCGGATCATCGCGGCCGCTATCGAGCGGCTGCAATCTGGCGCGGCGATAGCTTGAAGACGGTGAGGCGCCTCGCGCCAGCTTGCGTCCGTTCAAATCGTGATGAAAATCAGCCCAAGGCTTTTTCGGCAGCAAGACCGCCGGCGTCTGAACCCGCCTGGGTAAGCCCGCAATGAACCGCTTCGTTCACCGCTTCATCATGGCCGTGCTTCTGGCCGCGGCACTGGCCGTCATCTGGAACGTGCTCGGCGGGCGGTGAAGCGGCACCGGCGAGTTCGCCGGTGCCAATTCGCATTCAGGAGATTCTTAGCGCCGCGCGAAGGCGCCGCTCGGCTCCTCGCCCTCCTTGCGGACCAGCGCGTCGACGCTGATCGGGCCGCCACCGGCCGCGGAGATGTACAGACAGGCGAAGCAGAACAGGATCGCCGCGGTGCCGCCGTTGAGCAGCGGCAGGAACACCGGCGAGCCGCTCTTGAACATGTGGCCCATGAAGTACGCGAAGGCCATTTCGCCCGACAGTACGAACGCAGAGATCCGCGTGAACAGCCCGATCATCAGGGCCGCACCGAGCACGAGCTCGAGGGCGCCGGCCGCATAGATCAGCGGCGGGATGTCGGCGAAGTAGGGGACCGCCGGAAACTTGAAGATCTTGGCGATGCCGTACTGAAGCAACAGCAAGCCAGTGATGAAGCGAAACAGGCTCAGCAGAGCCGGTTGAAAGCGAGACAGTGAATTCATGATTTGCGCCCTTCCATCCAATTCCCATGCGACTTGAATCGCATCCGGTTCCACCCTGCAAGACAGGGACCATCAATTTGTGCTGACATTTTCGTCATGACAGACAAAACACCGCAAGCGATGCTTTGAGCCTGAGGCTTTGCACATTTTGTTTCCGGAACAAACGCATCCGCTGTCCGTAGTTTTCCGGTGGCGATACCGATTGCAGGTTACCTCGGGTACACCTAGCGCCGCAAGGCGGGCACAACCAGGAAGGGAATCATCCCGAGCACCACGCTCGCAAGTGCGAAGGCGAGCAGCGGATTGTAGCTCTGGGTCGCATCGTGGATCAGGCCGCCGCTCCAGGAGCCGAATGCCGAGCCGAGCCCGCTGCCGATCGAGATGCTGCCGTAGATCGTGCCGACGCGCTTGCCGCGGAAGATCTTCATCGCGGTGGCGGAGATGAGCGGTCCCCGCGAGCCCATCATGCTGCCGAAGCAGACGACGAAGCCGGTGAGCAGGATGGTGTTCGGATTATACTGCAGCAGCCACAGGAGGAGGATGCCGAGGATCGAGATCGCGTAGCTCAACAGCACCGAAGGCCTGCGGCCGATCAGGCCGTCAAGCGCAGACACGCCGAGCATGCCGAACACCAGCACGACGCCCGAAAAGCCCCAGGCGGTTGCGGCCTGCAAAGGCGGGAAGCCGGCATCGATCAGATAGGCGACGATCTGGGCCGCGATGGAGTACATGCCGACCGCGGTGAAAAAGAAGGTCGAGAACAGCGCCCAGAACGCGTGATGACGCATGGCGCGCAAGAGCGTCCAGCCTTCGTCGACGAAATCGGGATCGGTCTTCTTCACGATATGGGGCGAGCCCGACGCGAACATCCGCCACGGTAGCAGCAGCAAGGGAAGCAAGAGGCCGAGGGCCGTGAAGCCGAAGATCTCATAGGTGCCGCGCCAGCCGACATGGTCGATCAGGATTTGCGAGATCGGCAGCAGCACGAGCACACCGCCGCCCATCGCCGAATAGACCACCGACATCGCGGTCGGCAGGCGCGGACCGAACCAGCGGCCGAGCAGGATCGAGTTCGGCACGATGCCGATGAAGGCGATGCCGACGCCGACGCAGAGACCGATCGAGAGCTGGAACTGCCAGAGATAGTTTGCGCGCGCCGCGACCAGGAAGGCGGCGCCGAGCAAGAGCAGCCCGAGCGCATAGACGCTGCGCGGTCCGGAATGGTCGAACAGCCGTCCGACGAACGGCGCGGTGAGGCCGCTTGCGAGCCAGGTCAGTGAATAGACCGAGACGATCTGCGCGCGATCCCAGCCAAAGCTTTCCGAGATCGGCTTCAGGAACACCGTAAAGCTGTCGCCAAGCCCGCGTCCGAGCACAGACAGCGTGAAGCACAGTGCGAGCACGACGAGGGCAGTGCGCACATGCGCGCCCGACTGTGCCGCGGCATTTCCCTTGGACGTGTTCTGATCCATTGCCCCTCAGGGAGCGCGTTTCCGCGCGCCCTGGCAAGCAGTGAAAAGCTCATACGCCTATGCAGGCTTGACGAGCACGTGCTTCTTCTTGCCGAGCGAGAGCTTGATCACGCCCTCCGGCGTGAGATGGGCCGGCGTCAGCGTCATCTTCTCGTCGGTGACGGATTCGTCATTGACCCTGAGGCCGCCGCCCTTGATCTGGCGCCGCGCTTCGCCGTTGGAGGCGACGAGGCCCGCCTTGACGAAGGCGTTGAGCACGCCGAGTCCGGCCTCCAGCTCACCGCGCGGAATTTCGATCGTCGGAAGCGTCTGCGCCAGCGCCCCTTCCTCGAACGTCCGCCGTGCGGTCTCGGCCGCTTCATTTGCGGCGTCGCGGCCGTGCAGCAGCGCGGTCGCTTCGGTCGCGAGCAACTTCTTGGCCTCGTTGATCTCCGAGCCCTGCAGCGCCTCGAGCTTCCTGATCTCGCTCATCGGCAGCGTCGTGAACAGTTTCAGGAACTTGCCGACGTCGGCGTCCTCGGTGTTGCGCCAGTACTGCCAGAAATCGTAGGGGCTGAACTGGTCGGCGTTGAGCCAGACCGCGCCTTGCGCGGTTTTGCCCATCTTGGCGCCCGAGGCGGTCGTGAGCAGCGGCGTCGTCAGCGCGAAGAGCTGCGGCGAGCCCATGCGGCGGCCGAGATCGACGCCCATGATGATGTTGCCCCACTGGTCGGAGCCGCCCATCTGCAACCGGCAGCCGGCGCGCTGCGAGAGCTGCACGAAGTCGTAGGCCTGGCAGACCATGTAGTTGAACTCGATGAAGCTCATCTCCTGCTCGCGCTCGAGGCGCAGCCGCACGGAGTCCATGGTCAGCATGCGGTTGACCGAAAAGTGCTTGCCGACGTCGCGCAGCATCTCGATCCAGTTGAGCTTGGTCAGCCACTCCGCATTGTCGAGCATGACGGCGTCGCTTGCGCCGTCACCGTAACGGAGCACCTTGGCGAACACGCCGCGGATCGAGGCCTTGTTGGCTTCGATCTCGGCGATCGTGCGCATGGCGCGCGTCTCGTCCTTGCCGGAGGGATCGCCGACCATGGTGGTGCCGCCGCCCATCAGCGTGATCGGCTTGTTGCCGGACTGCTGGAGCCAATGCAGCATCATCATGGTCAGGAAGTTGCCGATATGCAGCGACGGAGCGGTGCAATCGTAGCCGACATAGGCCGTGGCTTCGCCCTTGGCGGCGAGCGTGTCCAGCCCTTCGAAATCGGAGCACTGGTGGACGAAACCCCGTTCCTGCAAAATATTGAGGAAATCCGATTTAAATGCACTCATCTGTCGTCGGCTCTGATCATTCTTATTTTACGGTAATTGCGGCCAGTTGCGGAACCCGGAAGGAACGGACTGCCGCGTCGCGGCGCGCTGTGGCATTATAAGATGTGCTTGTTTGATACAAGCCAGGCGTCGGGGTAGGGAGACGTCGAGGCTTATTTGCGATGATGTTAACCGCACTTGGTCTGATGAGCGGGACCTCGCTTGACGGGGTCGACGTTGCACTGATCGAAACGGATGGAAAGCAGATCAAGGCGTTCGGGCCCTCCGGCTACCGGCCTTACAGCAATGCCGAGCGCAGCCTGTTGCGCCGGGCGCTCACCGAGGCTGTCCATTTGCCGCGGCGCGATGCCCGGCCGGGGGTTCTGGCCGAGGCCGAGCGTGCGGTGACGCTGGCCCATGCCGAAGCGGTTGCCGCTTTCACTGCCCAGAACCGGATGAAGCCGGAAGAGATCGACATCGTCGGCTTCCACGGCCAGACCGTGCTGCACCGGCCCGAGCGGCGCTTGACGGTCCAGATCGGCGACGCGCTGGCGCTGGCGAAGGCCATCCATATCCCCGTGATGCACGATTTCCGCGCCGCCGACGTCGAGGCCGGCGGGCAGGGCGCGCCCCTCGTGCCGGTTTACCACCGGGCGCTGGCGCAATCGCTGGAGCGCGAGGGGCCGATCGTCGTCGTCAATATCGGCGGCGTCTCCAACATCACCTATATCGACGGCAACGATACGCTGATCGCCTGCGATACCGGTCCCGGCAACGCGCTGCTCGACGACTTCATGTACCGGACCATGAACCAGGCGTTCGATGCGGAAGGAAAGTTCGCCGCGCTCGGCAAGGTGGACGAGGCCTGGATCGCGCGGGCGCTGGGGCTACCATTCTTTGCGCTGCCGCCTCCGAAATCGCTCGACCGCAACGATTTTGCCGCACTCAAGCTAGGCGAGGTCTCGCCGGCAGATGGCGCTGCGACGCTTACCGCCTTCACCACGGCCGCGATTGCCCGGGTCATTCCACTGCTGCCGCGACGACCGCGGAGCTGGATCATCAGCGGCGGCGGCGCGCGCAACCTCACCATGCTGCGCATGCTGCGGGAGCGGGTAGGCTCGGCCACCGTCCAGGCCGCCGAGACGCTCGGCTGGGCCTCCGACGCCATCGAGGCGCAGGCCTTCGGCTTTCTGGCGGCGCGCGGCATGAAAGGCCTGCCGCTGTCCTACCCGGCCACCACCGGGGTGCCGATGCCGATGACGGGCGGGGTGATCGCGAGGCCATAGATCACGGGTGGTTGATGCATATGCATCGATCTTGACGGTTTCATGCAAATGCATATATGTTGATGCGGATGCATTGACCCGCCAGGATCTCCGCCATGACCGCAGCCCTCAAACTGATCAGCCACAAGCTTTGCCCTTATGTACAGCGCGCCGTGATCGCGCTGACCGAAAAGGGCGTGGCGTTCGAGCGGATCGACATCGATCTCGCCAACAAGCCCGACTGGTTCTTGAAGATATCGCCGCTCGGCAAGGTGCCGGTGCTGGTGGTCACGACCGCGCAAGGCGAGGTCGCGCTGTTCGAGAGCAACGTGATCTGTGAATACATCGAGGAGACGCAAGGAGGCGGCAAGCTGCATCCGGCCGACGCGCTCAGGCGCGCCGAGCACCGCGCCTGGATGGAGTTCGGCTCCGCGATCCTCGGCGATCTCTGGGGACTTGAGACGACAACCGATCCAGCAACGTTCGAGAGCAAGCGTCAGGCGCTCTCAGCCAAATTTGCTCGTGTCGAGGCGGCGCTCGGGTCCGGCCCATTCTTCGCCGGCGCATCGTTCAGCCTGGTCGACGCCGTGTTCGCGCCGATCTTCCGCTATTTCGACGTGTTCGATGAGCTGGCTGAGCTCGGCATCTTCAATGGTTTGCAGAAGGTCGGCGCATGGCGCGCGCAGCTTGCCAAGCGTCCGAGCGTTCGCACGGCTGTCGGCGCGGACTATCCGGAACTGCTGCGCGCTTTCCTGGCGCGCCATGACGCGCATCTGTTGAAGCTCGCGGCGTGAAGCGCGCCTCTGATCGCAGGTGGTTAGGTGCACCCATCGGCGAGCAGCAATCTGCTCGTCGTCGTCGCGTAGCGCACCTTGAACAGCTCCTGAATCTCGGGGTCGCTCAGGAAAGCTTCCGCGTTCGCGCGCTCTGGAAATTCGATGATGACGAAACGCTCGGGGGTCCAGTCGCCCTCGACCGTTGTGGGCTGAACTCCGCGGACAATGTATTTGCCTGAATGCTTGGCGATGAAGGCGGGAATCTCGGCGATGTATTGCTTGAAGCCTTCGAAGTCATTCACCGAGAGGTCGAGCACCAGATACGCCTTCATTGCTCGAGCTCCGCGGCCATCTTCGCCAGCGTCGCGATCGTGTTCATGTTGCGCGCGGTGCCGGTTTTCGCGGCGGGGATGACGAGCTTCGACGTCCCCATGCCGTCGCCATAATGCACGTAGATCTCGCGGCGGCCGAGGCGGACTTCCTCGTCCTTCTGGCCGCGGATGCCTGCGAGCGCGTCGGCCGGCGGCGGCTTGTCGAGGAAGGTCGCGAGGGTGCGGTTGGGCGCGGCCTTCGGAAAGGGATTGTCGGCTGCAACCTGCGCCATCTCCGCCGCGCTGCGCACGAGCACGCCGACCGGTTTGCCCGCGTAAGCGTGCAGGCGCTTCTCAAGCGCAGCCTTGATTGCAGGTTCGGACTTGCGACTGGTGAACACCACATTGCCGCTGGCTATATAGGTGCGCACGGCGGCAAAGCCGAGCTCCTCGCACATCGCCTTGAGCTCGCTCATCGGCAGCTTGCCGGTGCCGCCGACATTCACGGCACGGAGCAAGGCGACGAACGAGCCCATCAGCAGCCTTTAGCGAACGTTGGCGAGCCGCATGTCGAGATAGGCGGTGATGGTCTCCATCAACGGCTCGAGCTTGCCGTCGAAGAAGTGATTGGCGCCGGGAATGACCTGCTGGTCGATCACGATGCCCTTCTGCGTCTTCAGCTTCTCGACCAGCGTGTTGACGTCCTTCGGCGGCACCACCGCATCCTTTTCACCATGGACGATAAGTCCCGAGGACGGGCAGGGCGCAAGGAAGGAGAAGTCGTAGAGGTTGGCCGGCGGCGCGATCGAGATAAAGCCTTCGACCTCGGGGCGGCGCATCAACAGCTGCATGCCGATCCAGGCGCCGAAGGAGAAGCCGGCAACCCAGCACGCGCGGGCTTCGGGATTGATGGTCTGCGCCCAGTCGAGCGCCGCGGCGGCATCGGACAATTCGCCGGTGCCGTGATCGAACGAGCCCTGGCTGCGGCCGACGCCACGGAAGTTGAAGCGCAGCACGGAGAAGCCGCGGTGCGCGAAGGCGTAGTAGCACTGGTACACGATCTGATGATTCATCGTGCCGTGAAACTGCGGATGCGGATGCAGGATCATCGCGATCGGCGCGTTCTTCTGCTTGGCCGGATGGTAGCGGCCTTCGAGACGGCCTGCGGGGCCGGCGAAAATGACTTCAGGCATGATGATCTCTTGATTGATTCCCTCGAGACGATCCTCAGCGATCAACCGATCGTGGCGGCTTCCACCGGCTGCAGAGCCGACGAAAGCGCGCATGGGAGTGGAAGGGGCGCCCTCGGATGATGCGCGAGTGGCGCGCGGGTGAACTGACGCGCGCGTTCTAACACGAGGCAAGGGTCAGAAAGCAAGCTTCTTCGACATCTCGCAATGCGCTCAAGAGCTTAGCCGGTCATCGCGGCGTCATGAGCGCCCCGCCGCACGCGGCTGTGTCGCCGCCGGGATCGAGCAAATCGACGACGAGGATCGGTGTTGAGTTCAGGATTCCAAGTTAACCAATTGGAATCATGGCGATTTAGCGCCCGCCGGGCAGCCCCGGAGCGATTCACACAGGAGGCGTGCGACCTCCGAGCGAGGCAACCGCTAGCCGATAGCGCCGGCTGCCCTGGAGCGTTTGCCCGTTGTCGAAGGTGAGTTCGAAATCTCCTGACGGTTTCAGGTCCACGCCGCTCACCCGATCGAGATTGGCAAGCTTCGTCCGATGAACGCGAACGATGGCGAAGCGCGAGAGCTCGCCCTCGGCCATCGCGAGCGTACCCCGGATCAGGTGCTGACTGCCGTCGGTAAGGCTGTATTCGATGTAGTTGCCGGCGGAGGCGACCCAGAGAATGTCGCGCGGCGCGAGGCGAATGCGGCTTGCGCCGTCTCGCAGCCAGATCAGATCGGGGACAGGCGGCTGTCGCGGGTCGGCAGCTTTGGCGGCCAGCGCGGCCCTTTTCAGCTCACGTCGGCTCTCGAATAGCCAGATCGTTCCGCCGATCAGGAGGGCGGCCACGGCATCCTTGCGAAACTCGTATGAGATCGTCGCAAACGAGAAATGGAAATCGTAGGCGCTTCCGGCGAGCCAGAGCACGAGCTTCCTGACCCAGACCATGCCGGTGATGTGAAGGGTCGAGAAGCCGAGCAGGGCGAGCGCTCCGATACCCACCCGGACGACGAGCCCCGGGCTCCGGTGCATGCGCCGGACGGCCAGCACCAGGAGCGGGATGGTCAGCAGGACGACGGCGATGCTCGACATCTCCCAGAACAGCCGCCGGCCGATGTCGTAGCTGTCGCCGCGCCAGGCGGCATCCTGCGCGCCGGAGAGCGCATTCACGATTCCGAGCGCAAGCGCGACGGCTGCGATCGCCGCGAACATCGTCCAGTCGCCGCCGCTGATCCCAAAAAGCCCACCGCTCGTCCCAGGGCGTGACGCTTCATCCCGCGTGTTGCGGTTCTGATCCCAAACCGGCTCGACGCGCTCTGCTTGTGGGGCATTTTCGGTGTCAGCCATGGCCAAAGAACCGTGCTTGGCGTCCCGTCAAGGAGCAGAAAACCATGTCAACACCACAGCAACTCTCGACCTCGGAACGGCGCATCGATCTAGACTGGGTGCGGATTGGCGCCTTCGGGCTCTTGATCTTCTACCACGTCGGCATGCTCTACGTGTCCTGGGGATTTCACATCAAGAGCGTCTACAGGCTGACCTGGCTCGAGCCGTTGATGCTGGTCCTCAATCCCTGGCGGCTCTCGCTTCTGTTCCTGGTTTCCGGGGTTGCGACGAGGTTCATGCTCGGCAAGTACCGCCTCGGATCGTTCGTTGGCGCGCGGTCGGCGCGGCTGTTGATTCCCCTGATCTTTGGCATGCTGGTGATCGTGCCGCCGCAGTCCAATCTCCAGATCGTCGAAAGCCTCGGCTATCCGGCCGGCTTTGTCGATTTCTATGTCCATCACTATCTCGCCTTCGGGGCGCAGTTCTGTCCGAACCCTTGCATCGTCCAGCCGACCTGGAACCATCTCTGGTTCGTGGTTTACCTGTGGGTCTACACGATCGCGCTGGCCGGCGTGCTCTGGCTATGGCCGGCCGTGACCGATGAACTCGGTGCGCAGCTTGCCGTTCTGCTCACAGGGCCCGGATTCCTGATCCTGCCGAGTCTGCTGTTCGCGGCCTGGCGCCTGTTCCTGTTCCCGGCCTTTCCGTCCACGCACGCGCTGTTTGGCGACTGGTACAACCACGCGGACTATGCGACGGCGTTCCTGATCGGCTTCCTGCTGGCGAAGCAGGGGAGCGTCTGGTCCGAGATCGAACGCCAGCGCTGGGCGGCGCTGGCAGTCGCAGCCGCTTGCTTCATCATCTTCATCCTGCTGTTCGCAGGCCTGCTCGCGCCGTCGCCGCTGCTGAAGAGGTGCGCCAGCATCGCCTATGGCTGCTATCAGTGGCTTGCCATGGTCGCAGTGCTCGGTTTCGCACGGCGGCACTTCACGGCCGACGGACGCGTGCGCCGCTATCTCACGGACGCGATCTTCCCGTACTACATCGTGCATCAGACCGCGATCATCGTGATCGCGCATGGACTGCGTGGCAGCGGATTCTCGGTTGAGGTCGAGGCCCCCATCGTGATCCTCGGCACCGCGCTTACATGCGTAGTCACCTATGAGATCGTGCGGCGCATCGCCTGGCTGCGGCCTCTGTTCGGATTGCGGACCGGGTCCCGCCGCCCGGCCGGGATCCCGCAGCAGCAACCGGCCTGATGCGGGCGGGGTCCCGATTGGCGCGCTGGCAAAAGGTGCTAAGAGGGCGATATGCTGCCGACCCGCGTTTATCTCGACTGGAATGCGACCACGCCGCTGCGCCCGGAGGCGCGGGCGGCGATGGTCGCGGCCTATGATCTGGTCGGCAATCCGTCGTCAGTCCACGCCGAGGGGCGGGAGGCACGGCGGCTGGTCGAGGCGGCTCGTGCTGCGCTTGCACGAGCGGTTGCCGGCCTGCCGCGCAACGTCATCTTCACTTCGGCGGGAACCGAGGCCAATGCGCTGGCGCTGTCGCGGGGTCTAAAGGGGACCTCAGGTGGCCCGATGGAACGCCTTCTGGTGTCCGCCGTCGAGCACGCCTCGGTGCTGGCAGGCGGGAGGTTTCCGGCCGATGCCGTCAGTCCGATTCATGTGACGCGCACCGGCGTTGTAGATGTCGGCCACCTCAAGGCGCTGCTTGCTTCCGGTCCGCCGGCGCTGGTGTCGATCATGGCCGCCAACAATGAGACCGGCGCGCTTCAGCCGGTGGCGGAGGCGGCGCGGATCGTCCACGAGGCGGGCGGGCTTTTGCATGTCGATGCGATCCAGGTGCTTGGCAAGATACCTTTTGATATCAATGAGATATCTGCTGATCTTGCCACCTTCTCTGCACACAAGATCGGTGGTCCCAAGGGTATTGGCGCATTGGTGGTGGCCGAGGGCGTAACGGGGCTCGAACCGCTGCTGCGCGGTGGTGGGCAGGAACTCGGCCGCCGCGCGGGAACCGAGAACGTCCCGGGCATCGCCGGTTTCGGCGCGGCCGTGACGGCGGCCGTTCAGGCTCTGGCGGAGGATGCGGAGCGGCTCCGAACCTTGCGGAATCGCTTGGAAAACGGGCTGCGAACGGTGCCGGGCACGATGATTTTCTCGGAGGATGCTGGGCGGTTGCCAAATACCACCTTGTTTACGGCGCCGGGGCTGAAAGCCGAGACCGCCGTGATCGGCTTCGACCTCGAAGGGATCGCCGTATCCTCAGGCTCAGCCTGTTCGTCCGGGAAGGTACAGCCCTCCCACGTGCTCTCCGCCATGGGATTCGACCCCAAAACGGCCCAGGGAGCGGTGCGTCTCAGTCTGGGCTGGTCCACGCAGGAGGCGGACATCAATCGTACCCTTGAGGCTTGGCGAAAGCTCGGTAATAACCTACTTAGAGAGTAGGCGACGAAACACGGCTTGAACGGTTCTAAGCACGTGCTTTCCGCATAGAAACATCGTAATAGTCGTTCGAGTTTGATCCACCGCGGTCCTTGAAACCGCGAGCGGAGGATGGAATGCCAGCCGTACAAGAGACGGTCGAGCGCGTGAAGCGCATCGACGTCGACCAGTATCGTTATGGGTTTGAAACCCTGATCGACTCCGAGAAGGCCCCGAAGGGGCTGTCGGAAGACATCGTAAAATTCATTTCCGGAAAGAAGAACGAGCCCGCCTGGATGCTCCAGTGGCGGCTCGAGGCCTATCGGCGCTGGCTCACCATGACCGAGCCGACCTGGGCGCGCGTCGAGTATCCCAAGATCGACTTCCAGGACATCTACTATTACGCGGCGCCGAAGCCGAAGAAGACGGTCTCCTCGCTGGATGAGATCGATCCGGAGATTTTGAAGACCTACGAGAAGCTCGGCATTCCCTTGAGGGAAGTGGCGATGCTCGAAGGCGTCGAGCCGAAGCCCGGTGAGGAAGACCCGGCCCGGCGCAAGATCGCGGTCGATGCGGTCTTCGACTCGGTGTCGGTTGCGACCACCTTCAAGGCCGAGCTGAAGAAGGCTGGCGTGATCTTCATGCCGATTTCGGAGGCGATCCGCGAGCATCCCGAGCTCGTGCAGAAGTATCTCGGCTCCGTGGTGCCGACCTCTGACAATTTCTACGCGACGCTGAACTCGGCAGTGTTCTCCGATGGCTCGTTCGTCTACGTGCCGCCGGGCGTGCGCTGCCCGATGGAGCTCTCGACCTATTTCCGCATCAACGAGCGCAACACCGGCCAGTTCGAGCGCACGCTGATCATCGCCGATAAGGGCTCCTACGTCTCCTATCTCGAGGGCTGCACGGCGCCGCAGCGCGACGAGAACCAGCTGCACGCCGCCGTGGTCGAGCTCGTCGCGCTCGACGACGCCGAGATCAAGTATTCGACGGTGCAGAACTGGTACCCCGGAAACTCGGAAGGCAAGGGCGGCATCTACAACTTCGTCACCAAGCGTGGCGACTGTCGCGGCAACCACTCCAAGATCTCCTGGACCCAGGTCGAGACCGGCTCGGCGATCACCTGGAAATATCCGAGCTGCATCCTGCGCGGCGACAATTCGAGCGGCGAGTTTTACTCGATCGCGATCTCGAACGGTTTCCAGCAGGTCGATAGCGGCACCAAGATGATCCATCTCGGCAAGAACACGTCGAGCCGGATCATTTCCAAGGGCATCGCGGCCGGCAAGTCGCAGAACACCTATCGCGGTCTCGTCACCGCGCATCGGAAAGCGACCGGCGCCCGCAACTTCACCGCCTGCGACTCGCTGCTCATCGGCGACAAATGCGGCGCGCACACCGTGCCCTACATCGAGGCCAAGAACTCCTCGGCCACCTTCGAGCACGAGGCGACGACCTCGAAGATCTCCGAGGACGTGCTGTTCTACTGCGTCCAGCGCGGCCTCAGCCAAGAGGAAGCCGTCGGCCTCGTCGTCAACGGCTTTGTGAAGGACGTGCTCCAGCAGCTCCCGATGGAGTTCGCAGTGGAAGCGCAGAAGCTGATCTCGATCTCGCTTGAAGGGTCGGTCGGTTAATTGCCGGCTCTCGCGGCGCGCTTCGGCGCTCCCTGGATCATTTGAATAGACTGGAAACCAATATGGCTTTGCTTGAAGTGAAAGACCTGAAGGTTCGTGTTGAGGAACGTGAGATCCTCCACGGACTGACGCTGACCGTGAACGAAGGCGAGGTGCATGCGATCATGGGGCCGAACGGCTCCGGCAAGTCGACGCTCTCCCACGTCATCGCCGGCAAGCCCGGCTATGAGGTCACCGACGGCCAGATCCTGTTCAAGGGTGAGGACCTCCTGGAGATGGACCCCGAAGAGCGCGCCGCCAAGGGCGTGTTCCTGGCGTTCCAGTATCCGGTCGAGATCCCCGGCGTCGCCACGATGAACTTCCTGCGCACGGCGCTCAACGCGCAGCGCAAGGCGCGCGGCGAGAGCGAATATTCGACGCCGGACTTTTTGAAGAAGGTCCGCGAGGTCTCGAAATCGCTGAACATCCCGCAGGACATGCTCAAGCGCGGCGTCAATGTCGGCTTCTCCGGCGGCGAGAAGAAGCGCAACGAGGTGCTTCAGATGGCGTTGTTCGAGCCGAGCCTGTGCATTCTCGACGAGATGGATTCCGGTCTCGACATCGACGCGCTGCGAATTGCCGCCGACGGCGTCAACGCGCTGCGTTCGCCGAAGCGCGCGATGGTGGTGATCACCCACTATCAGCGCCTGCTGAACTACATCGTACCGGATTTCGTGCACGTGATGTCGAAGGGCCGCGTCGTGAAGAGCGGCGACAAGCAACTGGCGCTGGAGCTGGAGGAGTCCGGCTACACCCAGTTCGAGGACGCGGCGTAAGGGATTTTGCGATGAACGTTGCTTTGGTCAAGACCGGGACCGGCCGCGCGGTGAGCGATCTCTTCACCAGCGCCGAAGGCCGGCTGCCCGGCTCGCCCGCGGTCATAGCGGTGCGCCGCCAGGCCTTCGAGACCTATGAGCGTCTCGGCCTGCCGCACCGCCGGCTCGAAGAATGGAAATACACCGATCTGCGCGCACTCGTCGGCGAGGTGCTGCCGCTTGCGGCCACCCCCGACGCCGCGGCGCTGTCGCGCGCAGCCGAGGCGGTGAAGGCGCATGGCTTCGCCGGCGCCCGCAAGCTGGTACTGGTCGACGGCATGTTCGCGGCCGACCTGTCCGACGTGAAGGCGCTCGCATCGGAAGTCAGCGTCAAGACGCTGCGCGAAACGCTGGAGAAGGAGTCCGGCGACCTGCTCGCGACCGCCTCGACGGACGCGATGATTTCTTTGAATGCGGCGATGGCGACCGACGGCGTCGTGGTGTCGATCGCGGACGGTGCGCAGCTTTCAGCTCCGATCCAGATCATCCACATCGCGACCGCCGCCTCCGCGTCCGCCTTCACGCGCTCGCAATTGCGAATCGGGAACGGCGTCCGCGCCACCATCATCGAGAGCTTCGTCGCGGCTGGCGCTGCGGCCTACCAGGTCAACGACGCCGTGCTGGTGACGATCGGCGACAACGCCGATGTCGCGCATATCCGCCTGATGGATGATGCGCCTGACGCCGTGAACATCACCTCCGAGATCATCACGGTCGGCGCGAATACGAAGCTCAACTTCTTCAACATGACGACCGGCGGCGCTGTGAGCCGCCTGCAGGGCTTCATCACGCTGGCAGGCGAGGGCAGCGAGCTCGCGGTCAATGGCGTGAACCTCCTGAAGAAGACCGAGCATGGCGATTCGACGCTGGTCGTCGACCACGCCGTGCCCCATTGCACCAGCCGCGAGATCTTCCGCGCCGTGATCGATGATCGCGCGCATTCGGTGTTCCAGGGCCGCATCATCGTCCGCCCCGACGCACAGAAGACCGACGGCAAGATGATGACGCGGGCGCTGCTGCTCTCGGACGAGGCTGAGGCCGACAACAAGCCCGAGCTCGAGATCTTTGCCGACGACGTCTCCTGCGGCCACGGCGCGACCGCCGGTGCGCTCGACGACAGCCTGCTGTTCTATCTGCGCGCCCGTGGGTTGCCCGAGAAGGACGCTCAGGCGCTGCTGATCCAGGCCTTCGTCGGCGAGGCGATCGAGCAGATCGCCGATGATGATTTGCGCGAGCACGTGATCGGCATTGCCGAGCGCTGGCTGGAGCGGCGGTCATGAGCACGCATCCGGCGGTCCTGAACGGTTCTTATGACGTCGCGCGGGTGCGCCAGGATTTTCCGGCGCTCGCCATGCAGGTCTACGGCAAGCCGCTGGTCTATCTCGACAACGCGGCCTCGGCTCAGAAGCCGCAATCCGTGCTCGACCGCATGACGCAGGCCTATACGAGCGAATATGCCAATGTGCATCGCGGCCTGCACTACCTCGCCAATGCGGCGACCGAGGCCTATGAGGGCGGCCGCGCCAAGGTGGCGCAGTTCATCAACGCGCCCCGACCTGAGGAAGTGATCTTCACCCGCAACGCGACGGAGGCGATCAACCTCGTCGCCTCGTCCTGGGGTGAGCCCAATATCAAAGAGGGCGACGAGATCGTCCTCTCGATCATGGAGCACCACTCCAACATCGTGCCCTGGCATTTCCTCAGGGAACGCTACGGCGCGGTGATCAAATGGGCTCCGGTCGATGATGAAGGCAATTTCCTGATCGACGAGTTCGAGAAGCTCTTGACCGCGAAGACCAAGCTCGTCGCGATCACGCAGATGTCGAACGCGCTCGGCACCATCGTGCCGGTCAAGGACGTGGTGAAAATCGCGCACGCCCGCGGCATTCCCGTGCTGGTCGACGGCAGCCAGGGCGCCGTGCATATTCCGGTCGACGTCCAGGACATCGGCTGCGACTTCTATGTCTTCACCGGCCACAAGGTCTATGGGCCGACCGGCATCGGCGTGCTCTGGGCCAAATACGACCACCTCGTCGCGATGCGTCCCTACAATGGCGGCGGCGAGATGATCCGCGAGGTCTCCCGCGAAATCGTCACCTATGGCGATCCCCCGCACAAGTTCGAGGCCGGCACGCCCGCGATCGTCGAGGCGGTCGGGATTGGCGCGGCCATCGACTACGTCAACTCGATCGGCAAGGAGCGCATCGCCGCCCACGAGCACGATCTCCTCACCTATGCCCAGGACCGCCTGCGCGAGATCAACTCGCTGCGGCTGATCGGCACCGCGCGCGGCAAGGGCCCGGTGATCTCCTTCGAGCTGAAGGGGGCGCACGCCCACGACGTCGCCACCGTGATCGACCGCCAGGGCATCGCGGTGCGCGCCGGCACCCATTGCGTGATGCCGCTTTTAGAGCGGTTCAACGTGACCGCGACGTGCCGGGCATCGTTCGGCATGTATAATACAAGGGACGAAGTCGACCATCTGGCACATGCGCTTTTGAAGGCGCGGGATTTGTTCGCATGAGTGACACGGCCGAAATCAAAGCCAATCCGATGGAGACGCATTCGGCGCTGCCGCCGGAGGAGACCGAGCGTCTGACGCGCGAGATCATCGCGGGGCTCAAGACCGTGTTTGATCCGGAAATTCCCGCCGACATCTACGAACTCGGCCTGATCTACAAGGTCGAGATCAAGGACGACCGTTCCGTCGACGTCCTGATGACGCTGACGACGCCGAATTGCCCGGCCGCAGGCGAGCTGCCGACCATGGTCGAGAATGCGGTTGCCAGCGTTCCCGGCGTCGGCGTGGTCGATGTCAAGGTCGTCTGGGAGCCGGCCTGGACGCCGGAACGCATGAGTGACGAGGCGCGCCTCGTCCTCAACATGTGGTGACATCAATCAGGCTCTTGCACATCCGGCATTGAACTTGCTCCGCAACGGACCAAATGACTGACATGACCCAGGCTTCTCCAGTTTCGACTCCCAAGCCGCGGCGGCCGCGTCCGCAGGTGATGCGGCTGACGGATGCTGCCGCGCAGCGCATCATCGAGCTGACGCAGCGTGCGGACTCCGAGATCGTCGGCTTGCGCGTCGGCGTGAAGAACGGCGGCTGCGCCGGGCAGTCCTACACCGTCGAATACGCCCACGAGATCCGCCCGACCGACGAGGTCGTCGAGGACAAGGGCGTCAAGATCCTGGTCGATCCCAAGGCCGTGCTGTTCCTGCTCGGAACCGAGATGGACTACAAGGCCGACAAGATGCAGGCCCAGTTCGTCTTCAACAACCCCAATCAGATCTCCGCCTGTGGCTGCGGCGAGTCGGTCGAGCTGCGGCCGGCCAAGGTCGAGGGGTAGCCCCGCTCTCGCCATTCACTCCGCTGTCGTCCTGGCGCAAGCCAGGACCCATACCGCGTGATTTCTCGTGGGTGACAGGTCTCAGTACCGGCGCTGGTACAACTAGCGGTCTTCGCTAAACTGCTCCCTGGGGTAATGGGTCCTGGCTTTCGCCAGGACGACCATGCGGAGAGAGCGTGCCGATGGACCGCGAATTCCTGATCGACCTATTTGCCGATTTCGGCCCCGTCACCATCCGCCGGATGTTCTCCGGCTACGGGATCTCCGCCGACGGCACCAATTTCGCGCTGGCTCTGCGCGCCGGCCTGTTCCTCCGCGCCGATGAGCAGACGATCCCGAGCTTCGAGGCCGAAGGCTCAGCGCCGTTCCAGTACCAGACCCGCGCCAAAACCGTGATGGTGAACTCCTACTGGCAGTTGCCTGCACGCCTGTTCGACGATTCCGAGGAGCTTGCGGAGTGGGCGAGGGCCGCGCTCGCCGCCGCCCAGCGCGCCAAGGTGAAGAAGCGGCCCAAGGCAAAGAAGGCGACAAAGAAGGCGGTGAAGAAGGCCGCCAAGCCTGCGAAGAAGGCGCTGGTGAAGAAGCCGACCAAGAAGGCTGCGGTTCGCAAGCGCGCGAAGCGGAAGGCGTAGCTCTAACCATTCGTCATTCCGGGCTCGCGGCTTCGCCGCGTCCCGGAATGACGGCGGTGAATAAGGCTCAAGCCACCTGGCCGCGCCTCTCGACGCTGTATTCCGGGTCGGTCTCGCAGATCACGCGGTTGCGGCCGTTGCGCTTGGCGGCGTAGAGGCAGGCATCGGCGCGCTCGATCAGGGAGTCGGTGTCGTCGCCCGGCTTCACCATGGAGACGCCGACTGAGATCGTGACGCGGCCAAGGATCTCACCGGTCGATTTCTTCTTCAATTCCTTCGCCATCACGGCGCGGCGGATGTGGTCGGCGACCGTGAGCGCCTGGCGCAGCGCGGTGTTGGGCAGCACGACCGCGAACTCCTCGCCGCCGTAGCGCGCGGTGATGTCCTGGCCCTTGATGGTTTGCTTCAGTGACAGGCCGACGAGCCGCAGCACTTGGTCGCCGGTGAGGTGGCCATAGGAATCGTTGAACGACTTGAAGTGGTCGATGTCGAACAACAGCAGCGACAGCGGCTCGCCGCTTGCGAGCGCGTTCTGCACGGCCATACCGATCATGCGATCGAAATATTTGCGGTTGCCAAGACCAGTGAGGGGATCGGTCAGGCTTTCGGCGCGGATCGCCTCGAGGCTCTGCTGGAGATTGCTGATCTCGTTCGCGGACAAGGTCAGGCGGTCCTCCAGCGCCTTGTTGGTCTCGCGCATGTCGCGCGTCGCATGGAGCAGCGTGTCCACGATCGCCTTGATCTGGTCGCGGTCCTTGGCGGTCGACAGCTTTGCGGCGGCGCCTGACAGGCTCGCATCATAGGAGGCGGACATGCCCAGCGCTTCGGTGAGCACCTTCATCACGTCGTCGATCTCGCCGATGACGCGCGCGCCGACCTTGTCGATGCGGTCGGTGGTCTTGATGTGGGAGAGATAAGTCTCGTAGATCTGCTCGAGATCGGCTTCGGTCAGCTTGCCGTTGCGCGCCAGCGTCTCGTTGATGATCTTGTTCAGCGGGGCGTTGTAGCCGGTGGCGTAGACGTACCAGATCTCGTAGTTGCGGGGAATTGCGGTCTGCTTGAGCGATCGGATCTGACCGAGGGCCACCTCGGCGAACGCCATCGTGCGTTCGTGTTCGTCGAGCACCTTGACCACAGAACATCCCCAGAGCAGCCGGTGCGCCTCCGACTGCAGCAATACTTAAATTATGGTCTCAGGCTAAAGGACGATTCTGAACGGCCGGTAAACGGCCGTTCCCTGGAGCATGATCCGGACCCGAAGGGCCGCGTCAGCGCAAAGTGTGTCGCGATTTTCCCTCGCGACAAACGCGGGACGCGTTTGCGCGGAGATCACGCTCAGACAAACAACCTAAAGCGCGGCGCGCTTTAGGCGCCGGCGGGGGAACGAACCGGTCGCAACAGAAATGCCGGCAGATGCGAATGATCGCCGGGCTCGCTGTCGGCCTCGCGCTGCGGACGGCGGGGCTCGGGCCGGCCGATCGAGGGCACATGCGACGTATTGGCCTGCTGGCGCGAGCCGTGGCGCGGCTCAGAGGCGTGCCTTGCTTCGCGCGCAGGCTTTGCCTCGCGTGAAGGCTTGGGCTCACGTGCAGGCTTGGGCTCGCGTGCAGGCCGCGCTTCCGCTGCTGGCCTTGCGTCCGAGGCGTGCCGCGCGTCACCACGCTGCTCATGGCCGCCGCGACGCGACTTGCCGCGACCGCCGCGCGACCGCTCCCGGCCACGCTGCTCGCGCGAACGCTCGGTTGGCTCGGCGGACTCGCTGTGGACCTCGAACTCGCCTTCGGCGCGCGGAATGTTCTGGCCGATCAGCTTTTCGATCGCGGCCATCGACTTCTGGTCGAGCGGCGTCACGATCGAGATCGCGGTGCCGGTGCGGCCCGCGCGTCCCGTGCGGCCGATGCGGTGAACGTAATCGTCGGGATGATGGGGAACGTCGAAATTGAAGACGTGGCTGACCTCGGGGATATCGAGGCCGCGGGCGGCGACGTCGGAGGCGACCAGCAGCGGCAGCTCGCCCTTGCGGAACTGATCCAGCGCCGCCATGCGGGCCGGCTGATCCATGTCGCCGTGCAGTGCTCCGACACTGAAGCCGTGCTTCTGGAGCGATTTGTGAACGATCGCGACCTCGCGCTTGCGATTGCAGAAGATGATCGCGTTCTTGAGATCCTTGGCCTCGCGCAGGAGGCGGCGGAGGAGTTCCCGCTTCTCATGCGCCTCGCGTCCGGCGGGGACCTGGGACTGCGTGACTGTGACGGCGGTGGTGGCGGGCTTGGAAACTTCGACCTTCTGCGGATTGTGCAGGAAGGCTTCGGTGATGCGCCGGATCTCCGGCGGCATGGTCGCGGTGAAGAAAAGGGTCTGCCGCGTGAAGGGGACGAGCTTGCAGATGCGCTCGATGTCGGGAATGAAGCCCATGTCCAGCATGCGGTCGGCTTCGTCGATGACGAGCAGCTCGACGCCGGTGAGCAGGAGACCGCCGCGCTCGGTATGGTCGAGCAGGCGGCCGGGGGTCGCGATCAGCACGTCGACGCCGCGCATCAGCTTGGCATCCTGGTCGCCGAAGGAGACGCCGCCGATCAGGAGGGCGACGTTAAGCTTCTGGCCGGCGCCGTAGCGGTCGAAGTTCTCCTTGACCTGGGCGGCGAGCTCGCGGGTCGGCTCGAGGATCAGGGTGCGCGGCATGCGTGCCCGGGCGCGACCCTTTTCGAGGATGGTGAGCATTGGCAGCACGAAGGCCGCGGTCTTGCCGGTGCCGGTCTGGGCGATGCCGAGCACGTCCTTGCGTGCGAGGACGTGAGGGATCGCCTGTTCCTGAATGGGGGTGGGGTTGGTGTAACCGGTGGCCGCCACTGCGGCGAGGACTTTTTCGGATAGTCCGAGATTTGAAAAGGACATTGAGCCTCTAGTCGAAACCGCCGTTCGGAATCGAGGGTAATTTAAGGCTGTCGCGCTCCACCCCGAAACGGCGCGCTCTCAAAGAAGCTGGGGGTGCTGACCTACGCGAGCAAGGCTTTGCGCGAACAACGCGCCAAACTCAGGAATCGCGTTTCGATACCGAGCCGCGTTGCCCGGAACATAGGGGGGAATCGGCCAAAGTCAATGGAGCGAGCGCGGGAAGGCTCTTAAAAACCTAGCGTTTTTGCTCAAATTGCGGGCGAAGTCGGGCTTTTCGCCCGATCGCCGGCCGGGCGACCGGGGGGAGGCCAGGAAGGCGGCTAACGCTTCTCGGCCGCCTGCGCCCGGAAATCGCCTGGCGGCAGCCCGTAAGCTGCGTTGAAGACCCGGTAATAGGTCGCAAGGCTTTCGAAGCCGCAGGCGGTGGCGACGTCGGCAATCAGCCGTTCCGGCGCTTCGCGCAACAGGCGGCGGCTCTGGGCCAGGCGTTGCTCGGTCACGGTCTGGGAGAAGCTCTTCTCCGCCATTTCGAACAGCATGTGGAGGTGTCGCAGGGACACCCCGAGCCAGTCGGCGACCATCGCCGGGGACAACCGGGGATCGTTCAGGTGGCGGACGATCAGGCGGCGCGCCAGCGAGAGCCGGCCGATCCGCAGCGCGTATTGTCCGCGGCGGCCGCCGGGCCTGACGATGCCGCGCTCGATCAAGGCGAGACAGGCCAGCGCCTCCACCAGCGGTTTGGCGTGGGTAGTCTCGTCCCCGCCGGCGAGTTCACCGAGTTCGGCAAAGGCGGCATCGAGTAGGGGGGCCAGCGCAGGGTCGCCGAACGGCTTTGGCGTGAGGTCGCGAGCGCGACTGTCCTGCGCCGGGACGCCGGCCACGGGGATCTTCAGGATCCTCAGGTGAAAGCCGGCGGCGCCGAGCGGCACGGTGCGATAGGGCAGGTCGGTATGGCTCGTGGCAAACCTGCCATTTTCGATTGCAAAATCGCTGCTGCGCATGCCGCCGAACCAGCCGCCGCCGCCGAGCTGCTGGTAGACGCAGATGCTGTCGCTGGCCGCGTCCGCAATGTCGGCTTTGCTACGCTCGACCTGGTAAGGTGAGGCCTTGAGCTCGACGAGGCCGGCACCGCCGACCTTGCGCAGCGTGAACTCGCCGGAGAAATCCGCGCGCTGCTCGCGGGCGAGTTCCGCGGTGACGCCGAACAGCCCCTTGGCGCGCACCTCCCGCCAATAATCGAAGCGGTCCTGCGGCTCGACCTCGTCGGTGCACCAGCGATACACGGAAGACCCTCGGGTAGATAGGTAATGCCGCTTAAGCAAAAGCAGATTCCGCTCAGGCCGGCCATAGGACAGATCGCGCGGGGGCATCCCGCTGGGCGCTTGCCTCGCCTTCTTGAAGCCCTGCCATGAACCCCTGACATGGCTCGGCCGACTATGACATCAGTGGCCGCAGGAACCCAACTGACCCTTCCTGCAAACGGGGATTTTTCGATGACGCGCAGGCTTCTTTCGGTTTTGGCGGCCCTTGGCATCATCGCCAGTCTGACGGCGCTCGCAGCCCCCGCGCACGCCGACAAGCGCGTCGCGCTCGTGATCGGCAACAACGACTACAAGAACGTTCCAAAACTGCTCAAGGCCGTCAACGACGCCCGCACCATGGGCGATACGCTGAAGCAGCTCGGCTTCTCCGTGATGGTGGCCGAGAACCAGAGCCGCCAGCAGTTCACCGAGACGCTGCTTGCCTTCGACAGGGCGATCGAGCCGGGCGACACCGCGTTCTTCTTCTATGCCGGCCACGGTTTCGAGATCGCGGGCCAGAACTATCTGCTGCCGACCGACGTGCCGGCGGCGACCGAAGGCCAGGAAGAGCTGGTTCGCGATTCCTCCATCCTCGCCGACCGCATCATCGAGCGCCTCCAGAACAAGAAGGCGCGCACCTCGATCCTGGTGTTCGACGCGTGCCGCAACAATCCGTTCGAGCGGACCGGAACGCGCGCGGTCGCCGGCGGTGGCGGGCTCGCGCCCATGACGCAATTGCCGGAAGGCGTGTTTTCGGTGTTCTCCGCGGGCCCGCGCCAGACCGCGCTCGATCGCCTCTCGAACGATGACGCCAATCCCAATTCGGTGTTCACGCGCACGTTTGCCAGGGAGCTGTTGCAGCCCGGCGAGAACCTCGTGCAGGTGGCGCAGCATACGCGGCGGCTCGTCAGCGAGATGGCCGACACCGTCAAGCACAAGCAGGTGCCGGTCTATTTCGACCAGATGGTCGACGACGTCTTCCTGAGCGGCGCGGCCAAGGCCGCGGCCGACGCCGCGGCACGCCCGGCCGATCCGCCGGCGCAGAAGGTCGCGGCGCTGCCGCCGGTCTCGGCGCCGCGCGTGCCGAAGGAGGAAGCCACCAACGCGCCGATCGCGAGCTTCTCGCGCCACAACGGTGGCTGGTCGGTGACGTTCTCCTTCGCAGATCCCACGCTCGGCATTTCCTGGCGCATGGCAGGCCAGGGCGACTTCCGCGAGACAGGCTTCATCGACACGCTCGATCCGCGCACCCGCAAGCGGCTGCCGAACCCCTCGATCGAATTGCCGCCGGATGCGCCGGCCGGCACCATCGAAGTCCGCTATGTCGATGCCTCCGGCGATATGCAGGGCCCGTTCCCGATCAAGTTCGAGCCCGAGGCTGCGCTGCTCCGCGACCAGCGCAAGATCCTCGACATGACCGCGACGAGCTGGCTGTCGTTCCGTGAGTTCAATGGGCTGCTCGTCTATTACACGCACCTCGTATCCTATCGCTGCGCCATCCGCGAGGTCCGCATCGGCATCGACACCGCAGTCCCCAACCAGGTGCTGAAGATGCCTGCCTGCGACATGCGCGACCCCACAGCGATCTCCGCCGGCATGCCGCTCTACATGAAGCTCGCGCCGTCGACGCAGGTCGTGTCGGTGGAACTGACTTATCGCGATGGCAGCGTGTCGGAGATCAAGAGCTTCCGGACCGCGAACCGCAGCAACAATTGAGCGCCGAATGCCTCAGACGGGCGCAGTCAGGTATCGTGCGTAGATATCCGCACGCCTGTCTGTCGCGAGCCCGACATAGCTTCTGTAGCGGGCAACGTCATCAAGGTCGATTTCCGCGCGTACGATGTCCTCGTCCTCCGTGGTGGACTGCGCGAGAATCTTGCCGTCCGGCGCAACGATGATGCTTCGGCCCATGAAGGCGCAACTGCCCTGCCTGCCGGCGCGGTTGCAACTGAGGAAGAAGACGCCATTCTCGGTCGCGCGCGTGTAGGCGCGGTGCGTGAAGATCTGCTCGTCTTCCAGGGGCTTGTCTTGCGGGCGGAACGACGCCCAGATATTCGTGACGATCTGAGCGCCTTGCACCATGAGTGCCCGCGTCAATTCCGGAAACCGGATGTCATAGCAAATCTGCATGCCGATCGGCCCCAACATCGTCTGCTGCACCGAGATGCTCTCGCCGGCAACGAAGTAGAGCTTTTCCAGATGCCAGCGATGAATCTTGTGGTAGGTGCCGAGCACGCCGTGAGGGCCAATCAGGACCGACGCATTATGCATCACGCCCTGCTGCACCGGATGACGGAGGGCCAGCCCGACGACAACATGGAGGCTGTGCTCACGGGCGAGGTCGCACAGCGACGTGATGAAGGGGCCGTTCTCGGGTTCGGCGGCCTGGAATAATCGGAGGGCATATTGTTCGGCTCCGCCGGATTCCGGGCTGAAGGGGGCGCCGGGCGTCACCGGCTCCACGTATCCCGTGTTCGACAACTCCGGGAATACGATCAACTGCGCGCCTGCCTTTGCCTCCGATCGCATCACTGCCTGCATTCGCTCGAGATTCGACGCCGGCTCCAACACTTGGACGTCAAATTGAATCAAGCTCACGTTTACTTTGCCGGTCATCGCTTGTCCGTTCTCCTGTCGCGGGCCCAGCGATCCGCGCGTGTCGTTCTCTGCTGGCGTTCAGCCGACATCAATGGGCTCTTTCAGGAGCAAGCGGAAATACGCGACGGGTATCCAGCCGCTCATAGGGCAGGAGCCGCAGGTCGGCGACGCCGTGGTCCGGCGTATCCACGATCATGATTTCCTCCGCCAATCCCTCATAGAACGCACGGAAATGGGTCTTTGAACGAAGCACGATGATGTCGAAGTCTTCCGGACGCAACCCGAATACTCCGAATGCATCGCCGTCGACCGCGAATGCAAAAGCGCTGACGACACTCACCGACACGCCATCGACGTCAAGCAACGCCGTCATTCCCAGATCGACAGGCATGCCATGCATGTAGGAGCCCGTCACGCGGTACGATTTCGGGCCTGCCCACTGCACGCGCGCAGTGATGTCCAGCGTCGGCCCTGCCTTCTCGGAGCTGTGGCCGCCAAGCCTTAGGTTCACCAACGCACCAACCCCGGCCTCGAATGCCTTCTGCGCTGCGGCCGCATCCCAGAGAAAGGGCACGGCAGCCCGCGAGACGCCGCGCTTGAGCAGCTCCGCCAGCAGGTACGTTGAGTCGTTCATTCGGTCTGCGTGCTCGACCAGGACGTAGGGGCGCCCCTGCGTCCTGCGCGTCGTCAGGCCTGTGCACGCGCGCGAGACCGCTGACTCTGCGGTGTAGACTTCGAAGGGCCCGGAGAGTGCATGCCGCTCGCTCCAGATCCGTTCCGAAAGATGGTCTGCGATCGCCTGGGCGCGCGCGGGGTCGCCGTCGGTGACGCACAGCACCGAAAAGCCGGCATTGTGCGCGTCTGCATAGGAAAAGCCGGCCATCAGCGAAATGTCGGTGTAGCGCTCGCTGTCACGTTGGATGCGCTGGCCTTCCTCGATGAGATCCGCCAAGGGGCGCAGCGCAGTCGCGCTGAAGATCGACGGGACGAGCACGCCCGGCTTGGCGATCGCCCATGTTGGCGAAATCTCTCCACGCAGTGTGCGGAGCATGCAGATGGCGGCACGGCGTCCCGTGTCGCCCGTATCGGTATGCGGCGATTTTCGATAGGCGAACGCCGCGGTCGCGTTTTGCAGCGTGTTTGCATCGATGTTGCCATGGTAGTCCAACGCGACGATCAAGGGCTTGTCTTGCCCCAGGGCGGCACGCACCGTGTCGATGATGAAGCGCTCGGGGTCCGGATACGAAGCCGTCCAGCACGCCCCGTGGAGGAAAAGCAGCACGCCGTCCAGGTCGGACAAGACGCGGACGCCCGAAGCCATCTCGTCCGCGTAGCGTCTGACGGCCTCATCGGCGGCCGGACCCACGGCGCCGAGGGCCGTGTGGACGAGCGGAGCCAACGCCACGCTCGCCTGTTCGCAGACCTCGATGAAGCCGCCCATCACGGTGTTTGTGCCTCGGAGCTCTTCGACGATTTGATCCCCACGCAGGGCCACCTGCTCGAAATCGTCCCAGGTCGAGACGGCCGGCAGGAAACTCACAGACTCAATATGGAATCCGGCGATAGCGATCCGAAATGGCTTGTGCATGCTGTGCCTGGGGCCGGAAGGGATTGGAGGCTCGTGGACCATAACGCTTCCCTAGGCCGAGACGACATGCCGGGCCATCAGGTGCCGCGGAATCGCAAAGATCAGCGCGGCCGCGGCGAACAGCGCGATCGCCAGCAGCGAGACGCCGGCCGTCATGCTGCCCGTCAGTTGGCTCAGGACGCCCAGGACGGCTGGACCGGCGAAGCCCGCGCTGGCCGCTCCGATATTGACCAGACCGGCGCCGCTGGCCGCGGCCGTTCCGGCAAGCACGCGTGAAGGCAGGCTCCAGAACATGGCCAGCGTGCACTGGATGCCGGAGATGCCAATTGTCAGGCACAAGAGGGAGAGCGCCGGCGCGTCTCGCGTCGTCACACTCGCCACCAAGGCGGCGCCGCCAACGATCAGGGGCGCTGCGGTATGCCAGAGCCGCTCGCCGGTCTTCACTGAGTGGATCGAATTGAGCTGCATGGCACAGGCGGCGATCAGGTAGGGCAGTGCGGTCACCACGCCGATCTGGAAGTTCGTCAGCCCGCCGATCGACTTGATCATGCTCGGCATCCAGAAAACGAGGCCGTAATTGCCGAGGTTATAGAGAAACGACGTCGCGAACAAAATCCACAGCGTCGGCTCACGCAACGCTGGCCATAAGCTCGTTTGCTTGTCCTTGGATTCCTGAGCGAGTTCTCGCTGCACCAGGGCCTTCTCGTCGTGCGACAACCATGCGGCATCGTCCGGCCGCTCGACGATCGCCCTGATCGAGACGAGCCCGAGCAGGATCGCCGGGAGTCCTTCGAGCAGGAACATCCATTGCCAGCCTTTCAGGCCGTAGCCGCCATGGGTGACGTCCATGATCCATCCGGACAACGGACCGCCGAGGATCACGCCGAGGGGCAGGGCGAGGAAGAGCAAGGACATCACCTTGCTGAGCCTGAATGAGGGAAACCAGACACTGAAGAAGGCGATCACGGCGGGGAAGAAGGCTGCCTCCGTGATTCCGAGCAGGAACCGAAGCACGTAGAAGCTGGCTTCGTCCCGCGTCAGCAAGGTGGCCATGGAGACGAGCCCCCATGAGATCATCGACGCTGCGATGCACTTCCTCGGGCCGTAGAGCTGAACCAGGTAGCCGGCGGGCACCTGGAGCAGGAGATAGCCGATAAAGAACAGGCCTGCACCGAGGCCATAGGCGGCCTCGCTCAGACGCAAATCGTTGACCATGCCGAGCTTGGCGAAGCCGACGTTCACCCGATCCAGGTAGCCAAAGAAGTAGCAGACGAGGATGAGCGGCATGATGCGAAGCACGATCTTCCGGTAGATCGCATCCGCCTCGGCCACGTAGGCTGATGCAGTGGTGGCGATCGGCACGGGCGACGCTAGTTGCTGCTGGGTGGGCATCGATGCTACCTGTTCCCTTTGGTCTGGCTAATCCCCCAGGATCGTAGAAACCGCCGACTTCGAGGTCCAATGCGGGTTCGCTTGCGACTGATGAGACTCCCGCATGAAAGTCGAGAACGCTGAACTCGAAGCCTTCGTGATCGCGGCAGAGCTGCTGAATTTCCAACGTGCAGCCGAGAAGCTTCATCTGACCCAGCCCGGCCTGTCGCGCCGGATCCAGAAGCTGGAGCAGACGCTGGGTGTCGAACTGTTCAGCCGCACCACCAGGTCGGTGGTCCTCACCGGAGCTGGACGCCACTCCCTTCCGATGGCTCGCCAGCAGATCAACAACCTGAACGGGATGCTCGATTCAATTCGCGAGGTCGCCGAAAGGCGTTTCGGCAAGATTCGGGTGGCCAGCATTCCGACCGTGGTCTGCCAGGCCTTTCCGCCCCTGCTGAGGACCTTCACCGAGCGGCATCCGAACGTCGGCGTGCAGGTCTTTGACGGTAACCAGGACTTTGTCGTTCGCCAGGTCTTGTCGGGGTTGGCCGAATTCGGGGTCGGCGTGGATCCGGGGCCCGACCCCGATCTGACATTCGCACCGTTGCTAGCAGACCGCTTCGTCCTGGCCGTGCACAAGAACGACGCGCTGGTCGCTCGCCAGGAGGTCGCGCTGCAAGAGCTACAGGCGATGCCAAAGGTTCGGCTCATGATTGGCGGGCGCGATAGCGGCAACAGGCTCCTGCTGGAGGTCTTGCTCGGAAATGCTGCTCTGAAGCTGCGGTGGTTTTACGAAGTCGAACACGTCTCCTGCATCATCGAGCTCCTGGAAGCGGGCGTCGGCTGCGCCATCTTGCCGGCAATGGCCCTACCGACACATCCCGGCTCCAATATCCGGTCAGTTCCCATCTCCGCTCCCGAGATCAAGCGGACTGTCGGCGTCATTCGCCACCGGTCCTTGAGCATCTCGCCGCTGGCCAGTGAGTTTCTCGATCTCGTCACTCGGCATCTTAGTGCCGAGCCTGCGCTATAATCATTGTTGCGCATCGAACCACCGCCGAGGACCGGATCATGAACGCTAACGGGCCAGAACCGCCAGCCGCACCTCGCTCCATGAAAGTTCGCTGCTGCATCGTCGGCGGCGGACCCGCGGGCATGATGCTCGGCTATCTCCTGGGGCGCGCCGGCATCGACGTCGTGGTGCTGGAGAAGCACGCGGATTTCTTTCGCGATTTCCGTGGCGACACCGTGCATCCCTCGACGCTCCAGGTGATGGACGAGCTTGGCCTGATCGACGGCTTCCTGAAGTTGCCGCATCAGCGCTTGCAGACGCTTGACGGCATGTTCGGCGGCACGCCTGTGCGCATCGCCGATCTCCGCCGGCTCGACACCAAATACCCGTTCATCGCCTTCATGCCGCAATGGGACTTCTTGAATTTCTTGCGCGAGAGCGGTCAGCGTTTTCCCTCGCTCAAGGTGATGATGAGCACGGAGGCAACCGACTTGATCCGGCGCGGTGAGGCGATCGCCGGCGTGCGCGCGACGACGCCGGAGGGCCCGATCGACATCGAGGCGGATCTGACCATCGCCTGCGACGGCCGTCATTCGACGGTGCGCCAGCGCGCGGGCCTCGCGGTCGAGGAGATCGGCGCGCCGATGGACGTGTTGTGGTTTCGCGCCGGACGGCGGTCGAACGAAACCGAGAACGTGTTCGCACGCGTCGAGCCCGGCAAGATGATGATCACGTTCGACCGTGGCGAGTACTGGCAATGCGCCTATGTCATCGCCAAGGGGCAGTTTGACGCGGTGAAGGCGAGGGGGCTGCAAGCGCTGCTCGACGATGTCGTCCGCATGGCGCCGATCCTTTCATCCGGAATCTCCGACGTGAAGAGCTGGGACGACGTCAAGCTTCTCACCGTCGCGATCAACCGCCTCAGCCGCTGGACGCAGCCGGGCCTGCTCTGCATCGGCGATGCCGCGCATGCGATGTCGCCGGTCGGCGGCGTCGGCGTCAATCTCGCGGTCCAGGACGCGGTTGCGACCGCCAATCTGCTCGCCGACAAGATCAGGAACGGTTGCCCATCCGAAGCCGAACTCGACGCCGTGCGCCAGCGGCGTGCGTTTCCGGTGAGGATGACGCAGGCGATGCAGGTCGTCGTGCAGAACAAGATCATCAGCGGTGCGCTCAGGCCCGGCAATCAGCCCGTGAAGGCTCCGCTGATCGTGCGTCTCGTTACGGCCTGGCCGTGGCTCCAGAAAATTCCCGCGCGGTTCGTCGCGCTCGGCGTGCGGCCCGAGCACGTGCATTCGCCGGTCGCGCGCGCATCGTGATCGCGTGATGATCTAATAGGGATAACATCGCGTTAAGTCAGCCTGCGCACGTTGCGCACGTGCAACAGCGCGATTGGATTCCGAGGCGCGCGAAAGCCAATGGTGCGGCTTAACTTCGTTGATTCCAATTTTAGTAAGGACTGTCTGTGAGCGTGCAGCCCATCTGAGGACAAGGGGTGTACCATGCGTTCCAAGTTGATTGCCGCCTTCACCTGCACCAGCGCGCTCGTCGCAGCCGGTAGCGTTTCCGCCGCCGATCTCGCCGCGCGGCCCTACACGAAGGCTCCGGCCTATATCGAGCCGCTCTTCAACTGGACGGGCTTCTACGTCGGCGGCAACATCGGCGGCGCCTGGACCAATCAGCAGTGGATCAACAGTGCGAACACGACGCTGTTCGGCGATCTCTCGCCTGGCGAGGGCTTTCGCCAGCGCGGCTCCGGCCTCATCGGCGGTGCGCAGATCGGCTACAACTGGCAGGCCAGCAATTACGTGTTCGGTCTCGAAGGCACCATCTCCGGGCTCGACAACCACGGCACTGTCAACAACACAGTGTTCGGCGTCGGTCTGGACGATCAGTTCAGCTGGCGCACCAACGTGCTGGCGACGATCGTCGGTCGTGCGGGTTACGCCGTGCACAACAACCTGTTCTACATCAAGGGCGGCTACGCTGGCGCCAACAATCGCCTCTCGGTGTCCGACACTGTCGGAGTTGCGACCGGCTCGGGCGGTCAGACTCATTGGGCCAGCGGCTGGACTGTCGGCGCCGGCTGGGAGTACGGCATTACCCGCAACTGGATCGTCGGTGTCGAGTACAACTACGCCGCCTTCACGAGCCAGACCTATCAGCTCGCCGGCACGGCCGCGGGAACCTACACCTTCGATGCCAAGCCGCGCGACATTCAGTGGGCGGTGGTGCGAGCGAGCTACAAGTTCGACTCGCCGGTCATCGCGCGCTACTGAGACTCAATCGCTTCGGCAATGAAACGAAAAGCCCCGGCATCGGCCGGGGCTTTTTGCTTTTGGTGCAACAGTTAGGGGCGAACTATTGACCTATCGCGGCCTATTTTACCGCTGATTTGTTGCTGGATGTTGCTGACGCGCCACGTCAGCCGAAAAAGCGAAACAAGACGAAGTGGCGCCCAGGGTTCCAACTCGTTTGATCATGTCAAGAAAGCTATCCTTTCTCCCGGAATTAAATTCGCTTTTTCATGAAATTTTTGCAGGGGGAATTAATGAAATACCGCTTGGGCTGGGCGCTTGCAGCGTCACTCTTCTCAGTAGGAATTATCGGGACTGCATCGGCGGCAGACATGGCCGTCAAGGCACCACCTCTTCCGGTTCCGGAAGTCTGGACATGGACCGGCTTCTATGTCGGTGGCAATCTCGGCGGCGCGTGGTCGGACAACAGGCTCGGCTATGACATGCCGTTCACGACACCCGGCAACATCTTCACGTTCTGTGGTTCACCCGCAGGCGTAGCCGCCCCTGTCCTCGTGGGCGCCAATCCCTTCGACCTCTCGACCAGCTGCTCGCGTCCGAGCAGTTTCATTGGCGGCGCACAGATTGGCTACAACTGGCAGATGGGAACTTGGGTCGTCGGTATCGAGGGAGACGGTGCCTGGCAACAGCTCATCCAACATAGCTTTGTCCAGTTCGGGACCAACCGTGCGGTCGGAGCGCCCATGGGCACCGTCGCATCGGACACCGCCTATTTCCGCTCTGAGCAGGGTGCTCTCGGCACTGTCCGTGGCCGTATCGGCTATACCGGCGGCAACTGGTTGCTCTACGCAACCGGCGGTCTCGCCGTCGGCGCGGTGAAACACTCGATGACAGAAGTCCTTGCCCCGGGCGTCGCTTGTCCGGTTGCCCCCTCGGCAACGTGTCGCACGGTCAGCGACGATACAACGCGCGTCGGTTGGACTGTGGGTGCAGGCGCCGAATGGCTGTTCGCGAGGAACTGGTCGGTCGGCGCCGAATACCTCTATGTCGACCTTGGCAGGACGACGCTCACGCTGGCGCCGGCTGGTGGCTTTTTCTTCAATACGAGTACCGCGCGATTTGACGACCGCGAGCACGTGGCACGGGTCAAGATCAACTATCATTTTGGTGGACCGGTGGTCGCCAGATACTGATACCGGCTTGCCCGATCCTCTGATGCAAAGCCCCGGCCTCAAGCCGGGGCTTTTTTACGCGCGCCGTGATCTCAAGCCATCACCGAGAAGCCGCCATCGACGGGGATCGCGGTGCCAGTGACGAAATCGGAGGCGGGTGAGGCGAGGAACACCGCGATGCCGGCGAAGTCGTCGATATTGCCCCAACGGCCCGCGGGCGTCCGCGCGAGCACGCGCTCGTGCAGCCCGGTCACCTGCTGACGTGCGCCGCGCGTGAGATCGGTGTCGATCCAGCCCGGCAGGATCGCGTTGACCTGGATGTTGTCGGCCGCCCAGGCGTTGGCGCAGGCGCGCGTGAACTGCACGATGCCACCCTTGCTTGCAGCATAGGCCGGCGCGAAGCTCGCGCCGAAGATCGACATCATCGAGCCGATATTGATCACCTTGCCGCGGCCGGATGCCTTCAGCTCGGGATAGGCCGCCTTCGAGCACACGAAGGCGCTGGTGAGGTTGGTGTCGATCACCTTGCTCCATTCCTCGAGCTCGAGCTCGTGCGGCGGCTTGCGGATGCTCATGCCGGCATTGTTGACGAGGATGTCGATGCGGCCGAGCTCCTTTGCGACACGCGAGGCCATCGCCTCGACCGCGGCCTTGTCGGTGACGTCGGTCGCGACCGCGATTGCCTTGACGCCACGCTGGCGGAGATCCTCGACCGCTGCTTTCGACTTCGCTTCGTTGCGACCGACCACGGCGATGTTGGCGCCGGCATCGGCCAGCCCGCGGGCCATGCCGAGCCCGATGCCGCCATTGCCTCCCGTGACGATCGCGACCTTGCCGCGGAGATCGAACCGGCTGGATGTCATGCTGTGATGTCCTTTTCTTGTTTGGTTTTTCTACTGGCTGCTTTCCCAGATCAGGACCAGGCCGAAACCGGCCATGGCTATGCCATAGCCGGCCCATTGCAGCTGGTTGACCATGAAGCTCGATCGCGGCCAGGGAAACGTGCCCGTGCCCTGTCCGATCCAGATCAGGCCCATGGCAGTCGCGAACAGGCCTGCGGTCAGCAGAAATCTGCGCATGCGTCCCTCCCATTGGTCTGCTTCTGTCGCGCTGCGGCATCGACGATGCCGGCGGTCGCGAAAGGCTTGGACCAGACTAGCCGCAGCTTTGGTGCGGAGACAATGGCAGCCGGGCTGGGGGCCGGGCGAGGAGTCCTTTCGGCGTCGCGCGGGCAGAGGCGAAGGCCTATCGCAGCGCGCTCGGCGAGACGATCACGGATGCCGTTTCGGTGCGATCAAGACGCCGCTTCAGGACGCCTGCGGGGCACCGGCAAGCGTGCGGAATTGAATGCTGAAGGAAAAAGCCCCGGACGATGCCGGGGCTTTGAGTCTCGCATGAAGAGTGGATCAGTACTTCGCGACTACCGGCCACCCCAGTTGAAATGGTAGACCAGCGTGCTCCGGATCGTTTGAACGTATTTGTGAGAGTCGGTGTATCCAGCTGGGGTCGTGGTACCGAACGCGTAGTACGTGTCGCGCACTGTGCCAAAGTCCGAGAACCGATATTCGGTGTTCCACTTCAAGCCCGGAATCCAGCCCAGATCATATTCGAGACCGCTTCCGATGAACCAGCCATCCCGCCAGCCCGAATTCACACTAAAGAGCGGTGCCGTCGGAACCGGAAAAACGTTCCGGGTGAGATTGAAGCCGCTGAAGTGAGCCTGCGTGTAGCCACCGCTGAAGTAGGTGAGCAGGGTGGGCGTAACGAGCCAGCCGACGCGGGCGCCAACGGCCCAGGATTGGTCAAGCTTCTCGTCTCCGAAGTACGGCCAGGTACCGATCGAAGCGTTCCGAGTGCCGTGAATATCGGCGAAGTCATAGTCCGCCAGTGCGCCGACAACCATGTTCCAGCTGCCAAGCGCAAACTGGTAATCGCAACCGCCGCCGACCGTCCCGAACGAGCCGCGCCCACCTGACGTTGCCCAAACGGCGGAGTCGGGGGTACCCGCCAAGGTGAACTCCCGGGTATTTTGGCTCAGCAAGCCGCCTCCACCGCCACCACCGATGTAGCAGCCGGTCCAGCTCGCAACTGGAGCAGCAGCCAGCGGAGCTTTGGTGTAGGGCCGCGCACCCAGGTCGGCCGCCGAGGCGGAGCCGGTCATTGCGGCCAGTGCGGTGAGTGCAAACAGGTATTTCTTCATGCCAATCTCCCAACCTTCACGCGAGCGGCCTCGCGTCCCAAAACGTGCGGCCGGCGTGTTCGGCGCAAGATCGGGAATAATCTCCGCGCGTCTTGCCGTCTTGTTCTGTGGCGACGTTCGATTGGTCTGCGGCGAACTCATGGAATCATTGCGCGACAGGTGTTGCAAATAGAGCACCCGCCGGTGCCGCCAACGCCAATCGCATCAAGCGTTTGCGATAGTGCGGCGCGCAAAACCGCGTCTTGCCGCGCCGAGGCATCGGCGACTAGCGATCGACGCGCATGCTGGAGAGCGATCGGGGAGGAGGAGGCCTTCGCGGCTTCCGCCTCCCACACCACTGCACGTACGGCTCCGTGTCTGGCGGTTCGTCCTAGCTCAGTACTTGGCGACGACCATGCCGTTCGGGTTGGAACGGTAGACGGTCGATGCGCGCCGGCTCACCGTCAGTGCAGAGCAGCCCACAACGACAAAAGCCCCGGGCGATGCCGGGGCTTTTGATGCTTGGACCAGTTCAGTTCAGTGGCGACTAACGACCCCAGTTGAAGCGGTAGACGAGCTCGCTGCGCACGCTGTGCTCGCGGAATTTGTTGGTCTGGGCGATTCCGGTCGGACCGACACCAACCTGGTCGATGCTGACGTCCGCGCGGTCAAACTCCGAATAGCGATACTCGGTTTTCCAGAACAGGCCGGGGAGGAAGTTCAGGGCATATTCGTCACCGGTGCCGATGAACCAGCCACCTTTGGTGAAGCCATTGCTCGCAAGCGATGCGCCCAGGAAGTTGCCGTAGTCGGTCGACTTCCAGTGGGCCTGTGTGTAGCCGCCGGAGACATAGGTCAGGAGCTGGGGGAGAGCCAGGTAGCCGACACGGCCGCCGACAGCCCATTGCGAATCCTGCTTCCGCGTTCCCACCAAGAAGCCGGCCGCCGAGGTGTCACCGGACACATCCATGAAGTCGTAGTCGCCGAACAGGCCGATCACGAAATTGCTGACTTGATAGTCGCAGCCTGCTCCCACGGTGCCGAACCAGCCACTCGCGCCAGCCGTCGAGTTTCCGAGCAGCGAAACGCCAGTCGTGGTGATGGACTCGCTGTGATCGTTCCTGGTGTAGGCGCCGCCACCGCCGCCGGCGACATAGCAGCCGGTCCAGTTGGCGACCGGGGCAGCAGCCACCGGAGCCTTGGTGTAGGGCCGCGCGCCGAGGTCGGCGGCCGAGGCGGAGCCGGTCATTGCGGCCACTGCGGTGAGTGCAAACAGGTACTTCTTCATTCCAATCTCCCAAGCCCTTCACGCGAGCGGCGTCGCGTCCCAAAACGTGCGGCCGGCGTGTTCGGCGCAAAATCGGGAATAATCTCCGCGCGTCTTGCCGTCTTGTTCTGTGGCGAATTTCGATTGGTCTGTAGCGAACTCACTGGATCATTGCGAACAGGTGTTGCCGATAAAGCACCCTGCTGTGCCGCCAACGCCAATCGCATCAAGCGTTTAGCGACAACCCGGCGCGCAAAACAACGTCTTGCCGCGCCGAGGCTTCGACGTCGAAGTCAAGTTCCGCTTGCTCGGTACTTGGTGCCGACCACGCCGTCCGAGTTGGAACTGTAGCCGGTTGATCTGCGCCGACTCACCGTCAGTGCGGAGCAGCCCCACAAGGAAAAAGCCCCGGACGATGCCGGGACTTTTGAACTCGGATCAGTACTTCGCTCAGTACTTGGCGACCACCGGGCCCGCCCAGTTGAAGCGGTAGACCAGCTCGCTGCGCACGCTGTGCTCGCGGAATTTCTGGGACTCGCCGTAGCCGGTAGCAGGGCCGCCGTACCCGGTATAGTCGATGGTGACATTGGCGCGATCGAACTCAGAATACCGGTACTCGGTCTTCCAGAACAGACCGGGCAGGAAGCTCGTCAGAGCATATTCGTCACCCGTGCCGATAAACCAGCCGCCCTTGGTTGCTCCGCCAAGAGTTGCCGTTCCGCCCGCGAAGCTAAGTGAGGTGAGGGCCGTGCTCTTCCAATGCGCCTGCGTGTAGCCGCCCGACACGTAAGTCAGCAACTGCGGGAGAACGAGATATCCCACGCGGAGGCCGACGGCCCACTGCTGATCCTGCTTCTGGCTTCCAGTCGAGGTTGGGACGATGGTGCCGTCGATGCTGAGGTCGCCTCTAACATCCATGAAGTCGTAGTCCGCGAAGGCGCCGACCAGCCAGCTGGTGCCAGCGAATTGGTAGTCGCAGCCACCTTGGACGGTGCCGAACCAGCCGCGAGCTCCAGCTGTCCTATTGGGAGTGCTGGAAATCGGTACGCCGGTCGTGGCATCGTAGGTGTCGTTGTGATCGTTGTTAGTCATCGCGCCGCCGCCGCCGGCACCGACGTAGCAGCCCGTCCAGTTGGCGACCGGAGCCGCAACCGCTGGAGCCTTGGTGTAGGTCCGCGCCCCCAGGTCAGCTGCGGAGGCGGCGCCCGTCATTGCCGCGATCGCCGTGAAAGCAAACACAAACTTCTTCATTTCGAATTCCACCCCAGGAAGGGGGCGCGAGTGCCCCGGAATCGATTCAACCGATGGGTTGCTTATAAAGGGTTCCCTGGAAAATGCTGTTGCTGCTCCAACACAACAGCCGCGCGACTCCGCTGCCTGACGCGACGCGATAAGCTTCTGGCGTCAGAAGACGGTGTGTCCTGACGGGCTTGTCACAACGAAAAAGCCCCGGACGATGCCGGGGCTTTTGAACTCGGATCAGTACTTCGCTCAGTACTTCGCGACGACCGGGCCCGCCCAGTTGAAGCGGTAGACCAGCTCGCTGCGCACGCTGTGCTCGCGGAACTTCTCGGTCACCGAGCCGGCGGTCGTGCCACCGCCTGCCGCGGCAGCTACGTTGAGCGGCACGTTTACGCGATCAAACTCCGAATAACGATACTCCGTCTTCCAGAACAGGCCGGGCAGGAAGCTGGTCAGCGCATATTCGTCGCCGGTGCCGATGAACCAGCCCCCCTTGGTACCGCCGGGCACCGTGAAGGTCGCCCCGATGCCTCCCAGCGGGAAGCTCAGATCCGTGTCTTTCCAATGGGCCTGGGTGTAGCCGCCCGAGACATAGGTCAGCAACTGCGGCAGAACCAGGTAACCGACGCGAGCGCCCACCGCCCACTGCCAATCCTGCTTCTGCGAGCCCGTGAACGGGCCGACGGCCGGCACGTTGATATCGCCCCTGACATCCATGAAGTCATAGTCGGCGAAGGCACCGACCAGCCAGTTGCCAGCGAACTGATAGTCACAACCACCCTGAACCGTAGCGAGCCAGCCGCGTGCGCCAGTCGTAGTGTTTTGATCGACGGCAGCACCAGTAGCGGTGAGGAAGGTGTTATGGTCGTTGTTGGTCATGGCCCCGCCACCGCCAGCAGCGATGTAGCAGCCAGTCCAGCTCGGCACCGGAGCAACGGCCACCAGAGCCTTGGTGTAGGGCCGCGCGGCCAGGTCAGCGGCCGAGGCTGCGCCCGTCATTGCCGCGACCGCCGTCAGAGCGAGCACAATCTTCTTCATATCCAAATCCCCAACCAAGTAGCAGGCGCGAGCGCACTGATTCCGTTCAACTGATGCCTGAGCTTATAGACAGTTCCGGCCGGAAAGCTGTTGCTGCCGAGACACAATTGCCGGGAAACGATGTCGCAGGGGGACACGCCCTCGGCGCGTTGCGCCGCGATTGAGGGGCGGCGCCGATCGGGAGGCAAGAACGAAAAAGCCCCGGGCGATGCCGGGGCTTTTGAACTCAGATCAGCACTTCGCTCAGTACTTGGCGACGACCGGGCCGCCCCAGTTGAAGCGGTAGACCAGCTCGCTGCGCACGCTGTGCTCGCGGAACTTCTCGGTCATCGAGACGCCGGTCGCGCCACCGCCAACTGCAGCAGAGAAGTTAACCGGCACGTTCACACGGTCAAACTCCGAATAGCGATACTCTGTCTTCCAGAACAGGCCGGGCAGGAAGCTGGTCAGCGCATATTCGTCGCCGGCTCCGATGAACCAGCCACCCTTGGTGCCGCCGGGCACAGTGAAGGTCGACCCGAAGCCTGCAATCGGGAAGCTCAGATCCGTGTCCTTCCAATGGGCCTGGGTGTAGCCACCCGAGACGTAGGTCAGCAACTGCGGCAGGATCAGGTAACCGACGCGAGCGCCGACTGCCCACTGCCAATCCTGCTTCTGCGAGCCGACGAACCCGCCAAGCCCCGACGGGGCGAGATCGCCGTGGACATCCATGAAGTCATAGTCGGCGAAGGCGCCGACAACCCAGTTCTGGAACTGGTAATCGCAGCCGCCCTGCACGGTGCCGAACCAGCCACGCGCGCCGCTGGTGGCGTTGTTGGTGAGAGCAAGGCCCGTCACGGGATCGAAGAGGTTGTTGTCGTTGTTGGTCATGGCGGCGCCACCGCCGGCGCCGAGATAGCAGCCCGTCCAGCTCGGAAGCGGAGCCGCAACCACCGGAGCCTTGGTGTAGGGCCGCGCAGCCAGGTCAGCCGCTGAGGCCACGCCCGTCATCGCCACGACCGCCGTCAGAGCGAGTACAACCTTTTTCATATTTACATCCCCAACCTTTGGTCTGAGCACCGAGCGCAAGCGCCGCGAATTCTGTCGCCTGATACAGACTATAGTCGTTCCCAGCTAAAAAGCTGTTGCAGCGCAGGCACAGTCACCGGAAAACAATCCGCACTTCTACGGACGACGACCTCTGGTTGCGCGAGTCGCGTCAAAAATTCCACCGCGTTTATAAGGCGTTGGCGCTGGAAATGGGTAGGACTCTTGCGCCAATCAGGAATAGGACTCAGACGTCCAGCAGGTCCTCACTGGCGAATTCGGCTTTGTCCGAAATGAAGGCAAATCGTGCCTCCGCCTTGGTGCCCATGAGTCGTTCCACCGAATCGGCCGTGGTGTCGCGATCGTCGGCAAGCAGGACCACCTTGAGGAGCGTCCTCCGCGCCGGATCCATGGTGGTTTCCTTGAGCTGCGCCGGCATCATCTCGCCGAGGCCTTTGAAGCGGTTCACCTCGACCTTGGCGTTGGCGTTGAACTCGCTCTTGAGCAGCGCCTCCTTGTGCGCGTCGTCGCGGGCGTAGACCGATTTGGAACCGTGCGTCAGCTTGTAGAGCGGCGGCACCGCCAGGAAGAGGTGGCCTTCGTCGATCAGCCGCGGCATCTGCCGGTAGAAGAAGGTGATCAGCAGCGAAGCGATATGGGCGCCGTCGACGTCGGCGTCGGTCATGATGATGATCCGCTGATAGCGCAGATCCTCTTCGCGATATTGCGCGAGCGTGCCGGAGCCGATCGCCTGCACGAGGTCGGAGAGCTGGGCGTTTGCCGTCAGCTTGTCCTTGCCGGCAGAGGCGACGTTCAGGATCTTGCCGCGCAGCGGCAGCACGGCCTGAGTCTTGCGATCGCGCGCCTGCTTGGCGCTGCCGCCGGCCGAGTCGCCCTCGACGATGAAAAGCTCGGAGCCTTCCGTTCCCGCGTCGGTGCAGTCGGCGAGCTTGCCGGGCAGGCGCAGCTTCTTGCCGGCGGTCTTGCGCGCGGTCTCCTTTTCCTGGCGGCGGCGCAGTCGCTCCTCGGCGCGATCGATCACGAAGTCGAGCAGCCTGTTGGCCTGGTTCGGATTGCCCGAGAGCCAGTGATCGAACGGGTCCTTCATCGCCTGCTCGACGATGCGCTGTGCTTCAGCGGTGGCGAGACGATCCTTGGTCTGGCCCTGGAATTCAGGCTCGCGCACGAACACCGAGAGCATCACGGCCGCGCCCACCATCACGTCTTCCGAGGTGACGGAGGCCGCGCGCTTGCCCTGGCCGACGCGCTCGGCGTGGTCCTTCAGGCCGCGCAGCAGCGCGCTGCGCAAGCCGGATTCATGCGTTCCGCCATCGGGCGTCGGCACGGTGTTGGTGTAGGAGGACAGGAAGCCGTCGGCGTCCGCAGTCCACGCCACAGCCCATTCGCAGGCGCCGTGCGCGCCGTTGCGGCCCGACTTGCCGGAGAAGATGTCGGGGTGCACCAGCGTGTCGGCATGGATCGCGGCGGCGAGATAATCCTTCAACCCGCCGGGGAAGTGGAACGTCGCTTCCGCCGGCACGTCCTCGACGCCCTTCAAGAGCTCGGGCGCACAATTCCAGCGGATCTCGACGCCGCCGAACAGATAGGCCTTCGAGCGCGTCATCTTGAACAGGCGCTGCGGCTTGAACGCCGCCTTGGCGCCGAAGATGTCGGTGTCGGGCTTGAAACGCACGCGCGTGCCGCGGCGATTGTTGATCTTGCCGAGGTCCTCGAGCTTGCCCTTCGGATGGCCGCGCTCGAACGTCATGCGATAGAGTTTCTGGCTGCGCGCGACCTCGACCTCGAGAAGGGAGGAGAGGGCATTGACGACTGAGATGCCGACGCCGTGCAAACCACCCGAAGTCTCATAGACCTTGGAGTCGAACTTGCCGCCCGAATGCAACGTGCACATGATGACTTCGAGCGCCGACTTCTTCGGGAATTTCGGATGCGGGTCGACAGGGATGCCGCGGCCGTTGTCGGTGACGGTGAGAAAGCCGTCCGCGCTCAGGTCGACCTCGATGAAGGTCGCGTGCCCGGCAAGCGCCTCGTCCATCGAGTTGTCGATGACTTCGGCGAAGAGGTGATGCAGCGCCTTCTCGTCAGTGCCGCCGATATACATGCCGGGACGGCGCCGGACCGGTTCCAGACCCTCCAGCACCTCGATATCGGCCGCGGTGTAATCGGCCTCGCCGCCACTCGCACGCGAAGCCGCCTTGGCCGGTGCGCGCGGCTTAGGCTCGTCGCCGCCGAAGAGATCGCCTTTTGCTTTGGTTTTCAATTGCTTGGACATATATCTTGATGGGTTTTGAGGGCCGCGGAGGCGGCGAATCGGTTAGGCCGACTATGCCACGGCTGGCCTGAAAAAGTGACCGTCGGACCGGTCGCCGGTGTCGTTGCGGGCCAATCCCGGCGATTTTACGCCGCCTCGGCCCATTGTTCCCGGCAATTTGACATCGTGGCATGTATTGAGCCGGTCTTTGTGACTTGATGTCACGCAACGCCTTGGCTTACCAGTCCTTTTCACGATCCAGGACGCGAGGCGGGGCGGGGAAGGCATTTTTGGCAATGGAGCAGTATGCGCACGCACTGGCCGACTTCGTGCGCGTTCACCAGGTCTGGGCAGCACCGATCGTGTTCCTTCTGGCATTCGGTGAATCGCTCGCCTTCATCTCGCTCCTGGTCCCGGCCTGGGGCGCGCTGGTTGCGATCGGCGCCCTGATCGGGGTGAGCGGCATCAGCTTCTATCCGGTCTGGATTGCGGGTGCGATCGGGGCTGCGCTTGGCGACTGGGTCTCCTACTGGTTCGGCTTCCGCTACAAGGAGCAGGTCGCGCAGATGTGGCCGTTGTCGCGCTATCCGGAAATCCTGCCGCGCGGCGAGGCGTTCGTGCGGAGCTGGGGCGTGCCGAGCATCTTCATCGGCCGCTTCTTCGGCCCCTTGCGCGCCTCCGTACCGCTCGCCGCCGGCATTTTCGAGATGCCGTATTGGAGCTTTCAGGCCGCCAATTTCATCTCGGCGCTGGTCTGGGCGGCGGCGCTGTTGCTGTTCGGTGATGTGATGGCCAAGATCATGGAGTGGATCTTGCGCCTGGTGTGACAGTGTCAAACCTTGACGCCGGAACCACATGGCCTTATAGCCGCGCGCCATGATCAACGCCGCGACCATTCCGTTCGCCCGTCGCCGCCGCCGCACTTTAGCGGTTTGGGCGGTCGATCGCGTTTGAGATCATCGTCTTTGCCGCTGGATCCGATCCGCGGCATTCTCTCTCCTGTCAGCGCGATCTGATCCGGCGGCCCCCACAAGGAGCCCCAGCAGGAGACCACGATGTACACACCGCCCTTTTTCAAGCAGGACCGCGCCGCGAGCCTCAAGCTTGCGGACGAGCGCGGCTTCGGCACCTTCTGCGCGTGGGACGGCACCAGGCCGATCGCGTCGCAACTGCCGTTCTATGTGAGCTACGCCGCCGACGGCACGCCGCAGGTCGCCTTTCATGTTGCCCGTCACAATCCGCTGGTAAAGCTCGGGGACGGATCGACGTCCTGGCTGCTCGCGATCAATGGTCCGGATGCCTATGTATCGCCGGACTGGTACGTCTCGCCGGACCAGGTGCCGACCTGGCTCTATCAGTCGGTCCATCTGACCGGGCCGGTGCGCGTCTTGTCGGACGCGGAGCTCAGCGTCCAGATCGACACGCTCAGCACCAAGTTCGAGGACTGGCTGCTGCCGAAGAAGCCCTGGACCTCGGCGAAGATGACGGCGGGTCGGTTCGAGACGATGAAGAGGGCGATCGTGGGTCTGGTCATGACGGTTGAAGAGGTCGAAGGCAGCTTCAAGCTCAACCAGCACAAGTCCGAAGCCGACTTTGCTGCGGTCGTCATCGCGCTCGACAATGGCGATGCCGACGCGAAAGCAATTTCCCGATTGATGCGGCAGACGCGGCCGCAAATCTTCGCTGATCAAGCCGTTGCATATGACACGAACAAGCTCGAAAGGAGCCCGACATGAGCCTCGCTGAGACAAAACAAGCACCGAATGTCGGCGCCGCCACCAAGAAGCCGGTCGTCTTCGTCGACGGCGGCTCCGGCACGACCGGCCTTGGCATCAACGAGCGGCTCAAGCTGCAGGGCGACGTCGCGGTGAAGACGATTGCCGACGACAAGCGCAAGGATCCCGCGGCCAAGAAGGCGCTGATGGAGGAGGTCGATCTCGTCATCCTCTGCCTGCCCGATGACGCCGCCAAGGAGACGGTCGCACTCGTCGACAGCGTGGGTGCCGCGGCGCCGAAAGTGCTGGACGCTTCGACCGCGTACCGCGTCGCGCCCGACTGGGCCTACGGCTTTCCCGAGCTGACGCCCGATCAGGCCGGCAAGATCAAAGCGGCGAAAAAAGTCTCCAATCCCGGCTGCTATCCCACCGGTGCGATCGCGCTGCTGCGGCCGATCGTCGATGCCGGCCTCTTGCCGCAGGACTATCCCGTCACCGTCAACGCGGTGAGCGGCTATTCCGGCGGCGGCAAGTCGATGATCGCGAGCTTTGAAGACGGCAGCGCGCCGTCCTTCGAGCTCTACGGCCTCGGCTTCGAGCACAAGCATCTGCCGGAGATGCAGCTCTATTCGAACCTTACGCGGCGGCCGATCTTCATTCCATCCGTCGGCAACTACCGGCAGGGCATGCTGGTCTCGGTGCCGCTCCAGCTCGACACGCTGCCGGGCAAGCCAGGCGGCGCCGATCTGCAAGCTGCACTCGCCAAGCGCTACGTCGGTTCAAAGTACGTCTCGGTGATGCCGCTCCAGAACGAGGCGACCAAGGGCGGCCGGCTCGAGCCGGAGGCGCTCAACGAAACCAACATGATCGAGCTCTACGTCTTCGCCAGCGACAAGTATCACCAGGCGGTGCTGGTCGCGCGCCTGGACAATCTCGGCAAGGGCGCCTCGGGCGCCGCCGTGCAGAACCTGCGGCTGATGCTGGGATTGCCGGAGGACTAGCCGAGGGTTTCTCCGTCATTGCGAGCGAAGCGAAGCAATCCAGAAATGTCCCCGCGGAAGCGGTCTGGATTGCTTCGTCGCTTCGCTCCTCGCAATGACGAGGAAGAGAGCGTCAGAACACCTGGAAGATCGCCAGCGCCAGCACGGCCTGGGCGAGGAAGCCGACGGTGAAGGCGAGGGTGCGGAACACCGGCAGGCCGAGCGCGTAGACGATCAGGTGCGCGACGCGGGCCCAGAAATAGACGGCGCAGGCGAGCACAGTCCATTTGCTGGAATAGTCGATCGCATTCAGGATCAGCACCAGCGGCGCGAAGATCACGAGGTTCTCGACCGCATTGTCATGCGCGAACATCAGCCGGTTCGCCCATTCGGCGTGCGGCTTGTCGTTACGCGACGGGTTGGCCATCGCGCCCGAGAGGCCGCGGACCTGGCAGCGGTTGATGATGTAGGGGATCCAGAGGATGCCGGTCAGGATCACCGTCAAAGTCAGCCAGAACAATTCGCGCGTCATAGTCCGATCCCCACTTTATTCACCGTGCTGAAGAGGGAGCTTATACAAAAGCGCGGGAGATTCCGCTACGCGCGAACGCGGACGTAGCTGCCGGGTGCGTCCTCGATCGGCGGCACCGCCGCGCTGCCAACGGTGCGCGCCGGGACCTCCTCGGGGTCGAGCCCGCCCAGCCATTCGCGCCAGTCCGGCCACCACGAGCCCTTGTGCTCCTCTGCGCCCTTCATCCACTGCGTAACGTTGACGTCCCTGATGTTGTCGTTGGTCCAGTACTGGTACTTGTTCGAGGCCGGCGGGTTGACGACGCCTGCAATGTGGCCCGAGCCCGACAGCACGTATTTCACCGGACCGCCGAAGAACTGCGAGCCGTAGAGCACGGATTCGGCCGGCGCGATGTGGTCCTCGCGAGTGGCGAGATTGTAGACGGGCACCTTGACCTTGGAGAGATCGAGCAGCGTGTTGTCGAGCACCAGGCTGCCTGTCGACAGCCGGTTCTCCAGGTAGCAGTTGCGCAAGTAATAGGAATGGTTCGCCGCCGTCATGCGGGTTGCGTCCGAATTCCAGTGCAAGAGGTCGAACGCGCTCGGCTGCTGGCCCTTCAGATAGTTGCTGACGACATAGGACCAGATCAGGTCGTTGGAGCGCAGCATGTTGAAGGCCATCGCCATCTTGGAGCCTTCGAGCACGCCGGCGGCCTTCATGTCGTGCTCGAGTGCCGAGATCTGCTCCTCGTCGACGAACACGAGAAGATCGCCGGCATGGGTGAAGTCGACCTGCGCGGCGAAGAACGTCGCCGAAGCGACGCGCTGGCGGCGCTTCTCGGCAAGCCAGGCCAGCGTGGTCGCGAGCATCGTGCCGCCGACGCAATAGCCGGCGGTGTGCACCTTCATCTCGCCGGTCGCCCGCTCGATCACGTCCATCGCCGTGAGCGGGCCTTCCTTCATGTAGTCTTCCCAGCTCTTGTTGCCGAGCCGCTTGTCCGGGTTGACCCAGGAGATCACGAACACGGTGATGCCCTGGTCGACGCACCATTTGATGTAGGATTTGTCCGGCTTGAGATCGAGAATGTAGAACTTGTTGATCCAGGGCGGCACGATCAGGAGCGGCGTGCGCAGCACCTTCTCGGTGGTCGGCTCATACTGGATGAGCTGCATCATCTCGTTCTGGTAGATCACCTTGCCGGGCGTCGTCGCCATGTTGACGCCGAGCTCGAGATTGTCCGGATTGGATTGGCGGATCTTCAGCATGCCCTTGCCGGCCGCGATGTCCTCGGCCAGCATTTGCAGGCCCTTGGCCAGATTGTCGCCGGAGCTTGCGACCGTCTGGCGCAGCACCTCCGGATTGGTCAGCACGAAATTCGACGGCGACAGCGCGTTGGTGACCTGCTGCACGTAAAACTCCGCCTTGCGGCGGGTGTGCGGATCGAGCCCTTGCGCGTCGTTCACCAGCTCCTGCGCGCGCTTGGTGGTGAGCAGATAGAGCTGCATCATGAAATCGAAGAACTGGTTCGATTTCCATTCGGGATCGGCGAAGCGCTTGTCACGTGGCGAGGGCGCGATCGCGGGCGGCGCGTCCTCGCCTGCCATGCGACGGGCCGCCGAGCCCCAGAGGTCGAGATAATCCTTGGCGAGCCGCGTCTGGAGCTCCGAGGAGCGCGCATTGTCCGACAGCCAATATTCCGCGACCGCGGTGAAGGTCTTGACCATCTCGGTGAGCTCGGGCGGCGGCCGGTCCTGGACCTCGCCGGTCTCGCGCGGCTTCAGGTAAGCGGCGAGCGCCTTGCCTCCGCTTTCCATGGCCCGCGCGACGTTCATCGCGAAGGCTTCCGCATCGAACTTCTTCTCGGATGTGGTCGTGTCGGTCGTGACGATACTCATGGCAAGAACAGTAACGATTCATTGCGCGTTCGTCACCGCGAAGCTCGTACCATCTACGGTTAATCGCCCGCGAACATGTGCTGCACTGCGATATAGTTCTTGGTTCTGTCACAATCAGGGTTCACCAACGGCGCAGGGGTCTTGTTTAGTAAGCGTCTTGGATGTGGTCGGCTCACGCCATTGAGGGCAGCAATGGTTTGAGCTGAGGCACGCTGTTGGGTAAGCTCCATCGGCCGTGCTGTTGGGACGAGTAGGGGATTCCCTGGTGCTGGCGTTGAGGGACCGACAAACGAGGCGGCTTGCGCCGTGCGCGCTGCTCATTATTGCGTTTACGCTCGGCGGCTGCTCAAGCCAGATCGCCGATTTGACGCCGGCTGACACGCAGCCGCATCTGAAGGAGGCGGGTGGCTATCTGCCCGTGCATGATCTGCCGCCAGCGCGCGACGAGGCGGTGATCCCGCCGGATCAGCGCGCCAAGATCGAAGCCGAGTTGACCGCCGCGCGCGAGCGCCAGGCCACGGCGGCGGCCAAGGATGCGAGCGGCAAATAGCCCTGATCGAAGTAACTGCGCGCGAGGTAATCGCTGGCTTGCCCGCTGGTCCGTGCTAAAAGATCGTCATTCAGCCGAAAGTCAGGGTGAGGGAGTTCAGCCCCCGCCTTAAGAATTTTGCTCTAAGCGCTTGATTTGGAGTGATTTTCAGGCGGGATCCGGCATCATCTCGATTGAATTGCGAGGCCGCCCGATTCTGCCCTGGCCGGTGCTCGGAGCCTGGAACCCATGGAAGAATTTTACCGTATCCGCCGTCTGCCGCCTTACGTGTTCGAACAGGTCAACCGGGCCAAGGCGGCCGCGCGGAACGCCGGCGCCGACATCATCGACCTCGGTATGGGCAATCCGGACCTGCCGGCCCCGCCGCACGTGCTGGAGAAGCTCAAGGAGACCCTCGGCAAGCCGCGCACCGACCGCTACTCCGCTTCGCGCGGCATCCCCGGCTTGCGCAAGGCGCAGGCGGGCTATTACGCCCGCCGCTTCGGTGTGAAGCTCAACCCGGACACCCAGATCGTCGCGACGCTCGGCTCGAAGGAAGGCTTTGCCAACGTGGCGCAGGCGATCACCGCGCCGGGCGACGTCATCCTCTGTCCCAATCCGAGCTATCCGATTCACGCCTTCGGCTTTTTGATGGCGGGTGGCGTGATCCGCTCGGTGCCGTCGGAGCCGACGCCGCAGTTCTTCGAGGCGGTCGAGCGGGCGATCGTTCATTCGATCCCGAAACCGCTCGCGCTCGTCGTCTGCTATCCCTCGAATCCGACGGCCTATGTCGCGAGCCTCGACTTCTACAAGGACCTCGTCGCCTTCGCGAAGAAGCACGAGATCCTGATCCTGTCGGATCTTGCTTATGCCGAGGTCTATTTCGACGAGAACAACCCGCCACCCTCCGTGCTCCAGGTGCCCGGCGCGATGGACGTCACCGTCGAGTTCACCTCGATGTCGAAGACGTATTCGATGGCCGGCTGGCGCATGGGCTTTGCGGTCGGCAATGAGCGCGTCATCGCAGCTCTCGCCCGCGTGAAGTCCTATCTCGATTACGGCGCGTTCACGCCGGTCCAGGTCGCCGCGACCGCGGCGCTGAACGGCCCCGACGATTGCATCAAGGAGATGCGCGACACCTATCGCAAGCGCCGCGACGCGCTGGTGGAGTCGTTCGGCCGCGCCGGCTGGGAGATCCCGCCGCCGGATGCCTCGATGTTCGCATGGGCGCCGCTGCCCGAAGCCTTCCGCAGCGTCGGCAGCATGGAGTTCGCGACCCTGATGGTCGAGAAATCCGGCGTGGTGGTCTCGCCCGGCGTCGGCTTCGGCGAGCATGGTGAAGGATATGTCCGCATCGCCATGGTGGAAAACGAGCAACGGATCAGGCAGGCCGCACGTGGCGTGCGCCGCTTCCTTGAAAGCGGCATCGAAACGTTGCACAACGTCGTTCCGCTCGCCAATCGGCGTTAATTCCTTCCGGCAGGTTTTCGAAGCATTATGGTCGCACCCCTGAAAGTGGGTATCGCGGGGCTCGGCACTGTGGGCGCCGAAGTTATCCGCTTGATTGAAACCCAGGCCCGTGTGCTCGCGGGCCGCAGCGGCCGGGGCATTCGCGTTGTCGCCGTCACCGCGCGCTCCAAGGCGAAGAAGCGCGGCATCGACCTGCGCGGCGTTGAATGGGCCAAGGATCCGCTCGCGCTCGCCTCGCACCCGGACATCGACTGCTTCGTCGAACTGATGGGCGGGGCAGGCGACCCCGCGCTCTCCGCGGTCGAGGCTGCGCTGAGCGCCGGCAAGTCGGTCGTCACCGCCAACAAGGCGCTGCTCGCCAAGCACGGCATCAAGCTGGCGAAAGCCGCCGAAAAGCACGGCGGCGCGCTGAATTTCGAGGCAGCCGTCGGTGCCGCGATTCCCGTCATTAAAACGTTACGCGAAGGTCTCGCCGGAACCGGCATCAACCGCGTCTACGGCATCCTCAACGGTACCTGCAATTACATCCTGACCCGGATGGAGCAGGAGGGCCTGTCTTTTGCCGAATGCCTGAAGGATGCGCAGCGGCTCGGCTATGCCGAGGCCAATCCGTCCTTCGACGTCGACGGCCACGACACCGCGCAGAAGCTCGCGATCCTGGCGAGCCTCGCCTTCGGCACGAAAGTTGCTCAAAAGGCCGTGTATGTCGAAGGCATCTCCTCGATCGCTCCGGAAGATCTTCGCGCGGCCGCCGATCTCGGCTACCGCGTCAAGCTGCTCGGCGTTGCCGTGCGCACCGCCAAGGGCATCGAGCAGCGCGTGCATCCGACCATGGTTCCAAAGTCGTCCTCGATTGCGCAGGTGATGGGTGTCACCAATGCGGTCACGATCGATGGCGAAGGTATTCCGCCGATCACGCTGGTCGGCCCCGGCGCGGGCGGTGCTGCGACCGCATCAGCCGTTGTCGCAGACATCGCCGATGTTGCGCGTGGCATTCGCGCCAATCCGTTCGGCCGGCCGGTCGCGCAATTGCACGACACCAGCAAGGCGCCGATGGAGCGGCACGAGGGCGGCTACTACATCCGCCTTTTGGCGCGCGATTTTCCGGGTACCGCGGCCGCGATCGCCACGAGGCTCGCCGAGCAGAAGATTTCGATCGAATCCATCGTGCAGCGCCACCCCAACGGGGCCGCGCCGCAGACATCAGGCAAGGCTGTACCCGTGCCTGTCATCCTGATCACTTATGCGACCCACGAGGACGCCGTGCGCCGCGCGCTTGCCGCCGTTCAGCACGACAAGGTGATCAGCGGACGGCCGCAGGTGATCCGGATCGAGAAGAACTAGAGCATGATCCGGAAGAGCGGTTCGAACCGAACCGAGACGTTGCGAATTGATGCGGCGGACATCCGCTGAGAGCTGTTTTGAAGGAGTGAGCCAATGTCGACCCATATTTCAGTCCCCCCGCAGATGCTGCTCGAGCGCATTCTCACGCTGGAGATCGTGCGGGTGACGGAACGGGCGGCGGTGTCGTCGGCGCGACTGCGCGGGCATGGGCAGGAGAAGGCGGCCGACCAGGCCGCCGTCGACGCCATGCGGCGCGAGCTCAACAAGCTGCCGATCCAGGGCACCATCGTGATCGGCGAGGGCGAGCGCGACGAGGCGCCGATGCTCTATATCGGCGAGCAGGTCGGCCTCAAGGCCGGCCCCCAGGTCGACATCGCGGTCGACCCGCTCGAAGGCACCACGCTGTGCGCCAAGAACATGCCGGGTTCGATCGCCACCATGGCGATGGCCGACGGCGGCACGCTGCTGCACGCCCCGGACGTCTACATGCAGAAGCTCGCGATCGGCCCCGGCTACGACAAGGGCGTGGTCGAGCTCGATGCCTCGCCCGCCGATAACGTCCGGCGTCTCGCCAAGGCCAAGGGGGTCAAGCCGGAAGGCATCACCGTTCTCGTACTCGACCGTCCGCGCCACGCCGACATCATTCAGAGCGTGCGTTCGACCGGCGCGGCCGTGCGCCTCATCACCGACGGCGACGTCGCCGGCGTGATCCACTGCGCCGACCCCGACAACACCGGCGTCGACATGTATCTCGGCACGGGCGGCGCGCCGGAAGGCGTGCTCGCGGCGGTGGCGCTGCGCTGCATCGGCGGCCAGATGCAGTGCCGGCTCATTCTCGACTCCGACGAGAAGCGCGAGCGCGCCGCCAAGATGGGCGTCAACGATCCCAAGATGATCTACGGTATCGAGGACATGGCGCGCGGCGACTGCCTGTTCGCGGCCACCGGCGTCACCACCGGCTCGCTGCTCTCGGGCGTCAAGTTCCGCAAGGACGGCGTGATCGAGACCGAAACGGTCGTGATGCGCTCGGTCACCGGCACCGTGCGCTACATCAAGGCCGAGCACCGGCAGTTGGAGAAGTTCTACCTGGGCTGAGGCTCTCTGTCATTCCGGGGCTCGCGAAGCGAGAACCCGGAATCTCGCGCCACAACTTCTAGATTCCGGGTTCGATGCTGCGCATCGCCCCGGAATGACAACGATAAGAAGACAACGATAAAAATAAGAGGAAGCGCACATGTCCGATCTGTCCGCCGTCAAAGCCCTCGTCTTCGACGTCTTCGGTACGGTCGTCGACTGGCGCACCAGCCTGATCACCGACTTCATGTGGTGGGCGAAGCGCCGCGGCATCGCCGCCGACTGGACCGCGCTGGTCGACGGCTGGCGCGGGATGTACATCGCCTCGATGGACGACGTGCGCAAACACCCCGAGCGCGGCTATGTCATCCTCGACGATTTGCACCGCCGCTCGCTGGAGAAGCTGGTCGAGAAGTTCGCGATCAAGGGCCTTAACGAAGCCGATCTCGATTACCTCACCAAGGGCTGGCATCGCCTGCACCCCTGGCCCGACAGCGTCGCGGGCCTGACGCGGCTGAAAGCCAAATTCGTGATCTCGCCGCTGTCGAACGGCAACGTCGCGCTGCTCACCAACATGGCGAAGTTCGCGAGGCTCCCGTGGGACCTCGTGATGTCGGCCGAGCTGTTCGAGCACTACAAGCCCGATCCCGAGACCTATCTCGGCGCCGCGCGCCTCCTCGGCCTCAAGCCGGAGGAGGTGATGATGGTCGCCGCCCACAATTACGACCTGAAGGCCGCACAGAGCCACGGCTTGAAGACCGCCTTCGTCGCTCGCCCGACCGAATATGGTCCGCTTCAGAAGATCGACTTCGAAGCCACGGGCGACTGGGACATCGTCGCGAAGGATTTTGGCGGGATTGCCGATCGGCTGGGGTGCTAGGGCAGGGCGCTTACAAACTCTGGTGGCCCCCCCGAGAGTGATGCGTCGCTTTCAAGGCTCGGTCGAGCGGAACGTGTCCTCGTCGGCTAAACGCTTCGCTAGTTCGCGCAGGCGTGGCATCCGCGCAGCCGTGTCGATGCCGAGTCCCCTTGCGAGCCGTTCCGCGACGAAAGCGGTGACATCGGCCTGGGTGAGACGGCCGAGCAGCAAATAGGGCGAGCCCTGCTCGATCATTGCATCGATCGTAGCTAGCGCATTCGTCATCTGCGCCATGCAATCGTCGATCCAGGGTTGGTGCAGCTTTTCCGGCGGACGATGATTGCGCTCGTAGGCGGCCTGAAGGCCTTTCTCGCACGCCTCCATCATGAGCGCGGCAACCTTTTGCACGGCGCGGCGGTCCCGGCCGGCGGCAGGCGTCAAGGCGCGATGGCGGCCATACATTTCGTCCAGATGGTCGATGATGGCGTTGCTGTCGACCAGTGTCTCACCATCGTCGAGCACAAGTGCGGGGATCCGGCCGAGCGGGTTGCTTGCGCGTACCTTGTCCCGATCGCCGAAGCCTGAAAGAGGCCGCTGCTCGAGCGGCACCTCATAGACGTTGAGCGTTATTGCGACGCGCCGCGTGAATGGCGATCGGTTTACCCCAATGAGCAGCATCTCGTCCTCGATGGAGGGGCGCAACTAGCCCGAAACGAAGCCTGCGCGCGGTGTCCAGATCACTGACCATACGGCATTTGCCAAATCCCGCATTCTCTATCAGGTTGTGGTCGGATTGCGCTTAAATCAGGTGCGATCGTACCAGGCAAGTGTCATTCCTTACCGTTGGAGCAGGTTCGTGTAGCATCGGCACTCCCTGAAGAAGTCGGAAAACCATGAGCAAAACGGTTCCCGAATGCTATCAGCATCTGCGGACGTTCGCCTTCGGCGACAGTCCCGCGCTCGCCGATGAATTGCTCGAACTGGTCATCAAAGGCATCAAGACCGCAACGTGCAGCACGGAAGACGAGCCGAACACCTCGACGCCTGGCGAGCGCTGGGTCGTCCTCGACGGACGCGGAGAACCGCGCTGTGCCATCGAAACCACCGAGGTCACGTATCGGCGCTTCAACGAAGTCGACGCCGCCTTTGCCTACGATGAAGGCGAGGGCGATCGGAGCCTGGCCTATTGGGGGAGTGCCCATCGCGCTTATTTCGGACGGCTCGGACGATTCAGCGAGGACATGATGCTGATGTGCGAGCGCTTCCGCCTGGTCGAGGTCTTCGACGATCTCCCACATTCCGAACAGTAGCTGAACTTTGCTTGCGTGCGGCCGGCCGAGCGTGTCCGCTCAAGAGGCTGACTTCGGAGCCGCCGGCAACTTGGAGTTCGTCGCCACCGGTTTGGGCGGCATCACCAACAGGCTGGAGTGCTGTCAGGCGCGCGTAGGAACGTCGGAGGTCGGCTCTGGTTGCCGATCATGTCTGCCGTGACAAATCTGCTTGCTCGAAGGCGACAGCTGCTCAAGCAGCTCGAGAGTGGCTCGTCGGACGTTTCACGCCAGGAAACCGAGCGTCAGCTTGAGCAAATCGATACAGCGCTGGAGTTGCTGGAGTGGTTAGCCAAAAGCAGAGATCACCATAAGCCATGACATCGATCCGACAGAGGCCGCCCTGCGGTTGACCCAGGAGTCGCAGACGCTGCGCTTAACCCAGTTAAAGGCGACTCGACCATTCTATGGCTATTGCACGAGGGAGTTACCGATGCGCCTCGGAACCTTCGTCGTCGGGATCGATTTAGCTCATGCGAACCCATTGAGGCAGGTGAGAAAGTGAACACAGGCGGGAGGCTGGAACCGGTCGCAGACAGCTTCATGAAGCGCCCGGTGCTTGTGGTGGACGACGACGTCCTGGTTCGCGCAATGATCGCGGATGTACTGCGGGGCGCGGAGCTGGTCGTCATCGAATGCAGCGATGCGGACGAGGCCCTGGAAATCCTGCGGTCAGGGATAACCGTGGCGCTGTTGCTGAGCGATGTTCGGATGCCGGGTTCGATGGACGGTGTCGGTTTGGCGAAAGCTGTCAGAACCACGCATCCCCATCTCAAGATCGCCCTTACGTCTTCGGAACGACCTCCGGAAGATGCTCTCTGCGATGAATTCTTCGCCAAGCCATGGGATTTCGGCCGCGTGATCAGAGGGGTCAAATCGCTGCTGAACGGCTAGGAACGCTCCAGCGCTGCACCGGTTAGCCGGCATGGACGTACGACCGGACACGAAGACGCGGACCATCTTGCTCGCCGAAGGTGACGTGCTGATGCGGATGCCGCTCGCCGAGTTCCTGCGCGGATGTGGCTATCGCGTGCTGGAAGCCAAATCGGCGGATGAAGCGATTTTGTTCATCGAGGATGATACGTTCACTCCTGAAATCGTTGTGAGCAATGTCGAGCTGGCCGGTGATGGCTTCGGTATCGCCAATTGGATCCGAAACAACAGGCCCGACCTTACGCTGATCCTGACCGGTACGCCCAAACGCGCAGCCGATGTGGCAACGTCGCTTTGCGAGAATGGACCGCTGCCTCCGCCCTATGATCCGCAGATATTGCATCGCCGACTGTTGCGCTTGATTGCGAGCCGGAAGTCTCCCCGAGGGCAAGGAAAGCGCAACGCGCTTCAAGCGGGGCTGAAGGCACGAGGATGAACCTCTGCGCCAGCGACGATGATCGCCGGCTTTCGCTGAGCAGGCCGAAGTCGAACAGCTTCCCCGAACGTGAAGCCTACGCGCGCGCTCTCAGCGCTCCGCGGCCAGCCGTGAACCGCCGATACGGTGATACACGGCAAGAAACCGGTCATTCGGAAAATGGCGGTCCCCGCCGCGGCAGTACTCCTTCTTCAGGCCATTGAGAAAGAACATTTCGTGCGTGCGTTCGTGCTTGGCTTCGATCGGGCCGCGCGTCTCCAGTTCGAAGAATTCACGGACATGTCCGGCCACAGTTTCCGAGACGTTGATACGTCCTGCGAGCCCGAACGCCTCCATGAACCATGCGGTGTTGACCGCATCGCCCCAGATATCGAAGGTCATCCTGCGGTGACCGACAACGCCGGAAATAACTGGCCCGGTATGGATGCCGATGCGTAATTGCAGCGCATGTTCGCCAATCGCTTCGCATTGCGTCTTCAGGTGATCGAGCCGGGCTCGCATCTCCAGGGCCGCCAGACAAACGTCTATCGAGTGCCGTCGGTCGGGCGAAAGCACGCCAGCCACTGCCATGTAGGCGTCGCCCATGGTCTTGACCTTCTCCAGACCGTACCGAGCGCCGATTTCGTCGAGTGCCGAGAAATACTCGTCGAGGAGGTTGATGAGCCTGGCCGGCTCGGTCCGTTCGGCCAGCAGCGTAAAGCCCTGGATGTCTGCAAACAGGATGGTCGCCGACCGCGTATATTTGGGCGCAACCCTGCCGCTGCGCTTCAACTCGTCGGCGATCGGCGCCGGCAAGACGTTGCGCAGCAGCTCTTCGGCGCGCGCTCTCTCGACAGCGGTCTCGCCTCGCGCCTGCTCGAGCTCCCTGATCGTCTGGCCGTACGCGATCAGCTTGCGGCGGAGCTCCAGTTGCGCGAGCACCTGATGCGACAGCATTCGCAGGGCCTCGGTCTGGTCGAAGGAAAGCTGCCGCGGCTCGAAATCCATCACGCAAAGCGTCCCGAGCGCATAGCCTTCATCGGTAATGAGCGGCATGCCGCAATAGAAGCGGCAGGACGGCGTCAGCGCGACCATCGGGCTGTTCTCGAAGCGTGGATCCTGTTTCAGGTCTGGAATGACGAGCAGCTCGGTACCGCAAATCGTCGTCGTGCACACGGCGGTCGAACGTGGTGCGTCGGTCACTTCGGCCGGCAAGCCATATCTTGCCTTGAGCCAGCGCCGGTCGTCGTCGATGAAACTGATATAGGAGACCGGGCAGCCGCAGAGTTGCGCCGCAAGCTCGGTGATTTCGTCGTAAGCGGTTTCCGGCGCGCTATCGACAATGTCGAGCGCGTGCAGGGCAGCCAGCCTCTGGGTTTCGTTTGCGGGTGCCGGTGAGGGCATGCTGGTCTCCGCGCCGGAGAACCTGGGACGAGCCTCGCGCTTTCCGCGAAAACAAGCGGTGCGGCTACCCCACTCATTTGGGAAGTGCGGAAGGTGCGACAAGTGGCGTTCGACCGGGCGACGAGGCCGGTTCCGACATCGCGCGGCCACGGCAGGCATCACTCGGGTGCGGAACGTTACTGCGTCAATGGGGTTCACTCACGCTAAACGACAACGCATCGCAACCCGACATATGGAGGGAACCGTCATGACCCGCGATGCAAGCCGCGATGTTTCGCAATTGAGCCCGCTCTTCCGGGCGCCGGGGACCGGACCCACGCTCGACGTGCTCGCTGTGACCCACAGCTACAAGGCGATGGCGAGCGATACCGGCCAGCAGTTCTCCATCTGGGAGTCCATCGTGCCGCCGGGCCGCGGCGCACCGCCGCACACGCACACCCGCGAGGACGAAGCCTTTTACGTGCTTAGCGGCGAAGTGCTCGTTGATATCGAAGGTGCAACCGATCCTCTGCGTCTCGGCACCGGGGCATTTCTTTTTGCGCCGCGCCATCGGCGCCACGGCTATCGCAACATTGGTACCGATACCGCGCGCCTCCTGGTGTTCGCGATGCCGGGCGCCGGCCTCGATCGCATGTTCAGTGCCTTCGACGAGTTGGGAAAGCGGGGCGGACAGTCGCCGGCTATCCAGACCATTGCGACGATTGCCCAACAGCACGGTGTCGTCATCCATTCATCGGTGGGGTGAACGGCGCGAAGATCGACTGTTGCTCCTGACTTGCCGGGCGTGTCAGCCGCAATTCCGGATCGGTCCGATCAGTGTCCACGTCCAGCACGGGCGGAATGAAGCCTCCGCGTTGCCCGATTTGAGTCGCATTGCGACCTAGGTTGGAGCCAAAGGTCGTGCTGGGCGGGGCGCAACACCGGGGGTTTTCATGTCCGGTCATTTGCGATTTTTTTGCTCGGCTGCTTTTCTCCTTCTCGCAGGCCTATCGGCGTCACCTGCATTTTCGAATCCCTTCTCTGGCTTATTGGGCCAAGCCGATCCGGTGGAAGCCTCGCCGCCAGCTCCATCCAAAACGGATTGCGCGTCGCAGCCCGGCAAGTCGCCCGCTGAGGGCCAGCATTGGGTCTATCGCTTCGACGGCCACCGCAAATGCTGGTTTCAGGCCGCGGAGGGCACCCTGATCGGGAAGAAGTCGGTTCGCCATCAGGCCGCGAAACATGCCGCCGCTTCGAAGAAAAGCGAGGCCGCCCCGCGCAGCGGAAAGGTGGCTGTGGATGCGCGTGCGGAGCTGCTCCCCTCGGCGCCGACGGACGCCAACCGCCATGCCCCGTCCGCGCCCGAGCTCAAGGTGGCCGATGCCAGTCCCGTTGGTGCTACGGAGGCCCCGGCGCTCGCGCCGTCCGAACCCGGTATAGCCAGGCTCCCGGCCGATCGACTGACGCCGCTCGATCCCAAGGGGGGCCAGGTCGACGTGGAGATGCTCTTGGCCGCCATGCCGGCCGACGGCGACGCGGTTGTCCCCCCGACGGCTCCGGCCGTTGCAGTTCCTGCCGCCGAGGGGGGCGAGGACGGGTTGGGGTGGACGGCGACCTTGCTGGGCGTGCTGTTGATGGCGATGGGCTTGGTTGTCCTCCTAAGTTCGAGCCGAGCCCTTCGGCGCGGTGTGCTGACCGTCCGGCAGGTCCGGCAATTCATATCGGAGGGCGGCTGGGCGGCGGTCGCCAATGACGATCTGCAAGCATCGTGAACCATCGAGCGGAGTGGTCAACGCGCTGGCAAGGCGGCCATCCGCCGAACCGCACTTCCCGCACGAGCTCAAACGGCGAGCTTGATAGCTGGGCTGACCTTTGATCTAGGTCAACTTTCCGAGCAAAAGTCTCGGCACGATCTTGGGTCGACGAGGTCAACCATTCTGTTGAGCTCACCCTCTGAACGGGTGTTCAGGTGATCACGATTCCAGAACTGTTAGCGCATACGTTATCGTCATTTCTTACGTCCGATACTCGAGATCGGTTTGGTTCTTCGCATGCAGGCCTGACCGAAGTCCTTCCGTTTGCTGCGAGACTTACATTGGAATGCGTTGGCAACAGCGACGCTCTGTATCACGACATAGAACACACTATGCTTGTCACTCTTGCGGGGCACGACATCCTGATGGGACGGATGTTGTTGCGGCCGACGACAGCCGTAGACTACGCGAATTTCATCCTGGCTTGTCTCATGCACGATATTGGGTTCGTGCGCGGGATCGTTCAAGGAGACAACGAAGACTCCTACGTCGCCGATGTGACCGGCCGTACAATTCGCCTCCCACGAGGGGCGTCGGACGCCTCCCTCGCACCCTATCATGTGGACCGCTCGAAGTTGTTCGTTGTTGAGCGTCTCGACGGTGTCGAAGACGTCGATGCGAGCCGAATTGCCCGAGCGATAGAATTTACGCGCTTTCCCTATACGGATTCCTCAAACGACGAACTGATCGAAGAGGAAGGAATGTTGCTGCGCGCTGCGGATCTTATCGGTCAACTTGGCGATCCCAACTATCTCAGAAAGGCAAATGCACTGTTCCATGAGTTTGAGGAAATCGGGCTGAACAAGAAGCTCGGTTACGAAACGCCTGCCGACGTCGTTTATAAGTACCCGCAGTTCTATTGGAACAATGTCGCCCCGCAAATTCAGAGCGCCATACGCTATCTCAATATCACCTCGAGCGGTCGGCAATGGATAGCAAACCTTTATAGCAATGTTTTCCGAGCTGAACGCGAACCGGGCTTATCCGGACCGCAGCTATGATTGTGCTGGTGTCCAAATTTAGCGAACGCGGGGGTTGATCAATCGATTCTACGCCGCTGAGACGAGCCCGGAGATAATCTCGATGGGCACCTTCCACGTGTCAGCCGACTTCCCGGAGCGCAATGCGCAGTCAGCCGCAATTCCAGATCGGTCCGATCGGGGTTCGCGTCCAGCACGGGCCAAAGCTGCCGCTGTTGTAGCGGCCACCATAAAAACCGGGCCGGCCGAAATAGTGCCAGTTGCCGTCAAACCCGTAATAGCTCGGGACGGGGTCGATATACCAAGGGCGCCGGTTGCTGCGCGCCATGCGCCGCGCCGCGGCTTTCTGGGCATAAAGTGGAAGGCTGTTGCTCGGCGGCTGATGATAGCCCGGCAGGAAGCCGTAGCCATGCCAGACAGGTGCCGGCCGCTTGTGACTTGGCGCAGCCGGCGCGACGGCCGGCAGCAGCGACAGAACGATGGCAATCGACAGACACACGAGACGCGACATCAGCAGACCATAGACAGTCGGTTGCGGGGAGGCGATTCAAATCCCGGGTGCAAAGCTGTCCGCCGCTTGCCGTGATCTGCGCGATGATCGACTATTGCCCCTGATTTGCCCGACGTGTCAAAGGGGGGCCGAAATGCGTGGGCCTCCGGCCGCTACTCCCGGCTACTTTGCATGGGGTTGTTTTCGCGGTTTCTGCTCAGGCTACGAACCGGCCCGTCCTCGCGCTGTTTTGGACCCGCGGACTTGAGCCTCAAGCCCCGCAGATGATCACGCCGTACCAGCCCAAGCCCCGGTAGGTCTCGTAGCCTGGCGTGGCGTGGAAGGCGACGAGGGCACCGGTGCGGTCGTGATAGAAACCAGAGCGCTGGCCATTCATCGAGAGCGAGACGCGCTCTGACAAAATGCCCTGGCCGTCGGAGGCGGCGATGACACGAAAGTTCGAGTCGACCAGCAGCACGCGCGCCTTGTCGCTGTCGCCGACGCGCACGCCCTGCACGATGGCGCGGGCCTGCGACTCCCAGTCGAAATGGATGGCGAGCATGCCGATCGGCGCGCCGTTGACCTCGCCGCCCGTGCGCACGCTCGCGCAATAGGTCGCGACCTGCGCATTGCCGAGCAGCGGCTGGTTCTCGACATCGCCGGCGACATAATCGTCGCCGGAACGCAAGGTGCGCGCCTCGCGAAACCATCTTGTATCGGCGACGTTCTGGCCGACCACGCGAAAGCGGTCGGCGCGGCCGTTGGCGATCACGTTGCCGTCGAGGTCGCAGAGCCAGAGGTCGAGATAGACGGTGTAGGCGCCGAGGATGACGGCGAGACGGCGCGAGACGTGCGAAACTGCCGCTGCGCTCGGGGATGCCGCGCAGTCGACAACGGCCGAGTCGGTCGCCCACCAGCGCACGTCGCAGGTGCGCTCATAGAGGTTGCGATCGATCAGCTCGATGGCATTGAGCGACAGATCCATCATGCGCTCGCCGCGCGAGCGTTGGCTCATGCGCTCGATCGAGGAGACGAGGTCGCCGGTGCGCTTCGTCAGTTGTGTCTCGAGCTCGCGCGCGATGGTCTCGACCTGCTGGCCGACGCCGCGCACCTCCTGCGCCACCACGGCGAAGCCCGCGCCCTGCGCGCCGGCGCGCGAGCTCTCGATCAGCGCGTTCAGCGCCAGCATCTTCATCTGGTTGGTGATCTGCTGGATCGCCTTGGTCTTGTCGACCGCGATCTGGTTGACCTCAGCCGTCAGCCGGTTGATCAGCGCGGAGATGTCGGAATTGTCGTCGGCGGGTTCAGGATTGGTTCCGGTGGGAAGCGGCTTGGTCTTCACGGCCAGCGCAGCAGACATCGAGGGAATTCCCTTGCAATGAAGTCTGACCTGCAATGACCCGGAACTAAAAATTACAGATCGAATACGGATCTTTTTCGAGGATTCCGCCTAACGCCCACTTAATTTGCTGCCGGCGCGACTGCTCAAATGATAGTCAGATCGCTTACGGTTTCGGCAATCCACTGCTTTGTTCGGCCCGGACATTGCAAATGGCTCGAGTTTCCCGGCGGAATCCTGACTGCCCGAGGCCGCCGGCCTGATCTGAACCCATCGAAGCCCTCGAATCATGACGCTGCCCGCCACCGCCTTGCCCGTCGAGTTGCCCCAGGCGTTCCTCGGCGTCGCGCGCTCGCTCACCGACAAGCTCTGGCGTGACCGGCTGGACGCGCGCGGGGCGGCAAGGGCGCTCGCCATCGTCCAGCGCCATCAGCTTCCGGAGCTTCTGGCGCGGGTGCTGGCCGGGCGCGGTGTCGACATCGACGCGGTCAATGACTTCCTCGATCCGACCATCCGCAAATTGCTGCCGGACCCGTTCACGGTGACGGAGATGGAGGCCGCCGCCAAACGCATCGCGGAGGCCGCTGCGAAGGGCGAGAAGGTCGCGATCTTCGGCGACTACGACGTCGACGGCGCGACCTCGGCCGCGCTGCTCGCCTGGCATCTGCGCCATTGCGGGCTCGATCCCCTGATCCACATTCCTGACCGCATTTTCGAAGGCTACGGCCCGAACACGGAAGCGGTGCGGGCGCTTGCTGCGAAGGGCGCGACGCTGCTCGTGACCGTCGATTGCGGCACCACCAGCATCGAGCCGCTCGCCGAAGCAAAACGGCTCGGCATGTCCGTGGTGGTGATCGATCACCATCAGGCCGGCGCCGAGCTGCCGGCGGTCGACGCGCTGGTCAATCCGAACCGGCTCGACGATCTCTCCGGCCTCGGCCATCTTGCCGCCGTGGGGCTGGTGCTGGTCACGCTGGTTGCGGTCAATCGCGAGCTGCGCCAGCGCGGCTTCTGGACGTCCGAGATGCCCGAGCCCGATCTCCTGGGCATGCTGCATCACGTCGCGCTCGGCACGGTCGCCGACGTGGCGCCGCTCATCGGCCTCAACCGCGCCTTCGTCGCAAAAGGGCTGATCGCGATGCGGCGGCGCGACCATGTCGGCCACACCGCGCTGATGGACATCGCGCGGCTCAACGGCCCGCCGGAGGCCTGGCATCTCGGCTTCATGCTGGGGCCGCGCATCAATGCGGGCGGGCGCATCGGCCGCGCCGATCTCGGCGTGCGGCTGCTGCTGGAAGGCGACAGCGTCGAGGCCGCACGGATCGCGGCTGAGCTCGACCGCCTGAACAGCGAGCGCCGCATCATCGAGCAGGCGGCGGAAGCCCAGGCCGAAGCCGAGGCGCTCGCCTCGATCGGGCTCGAGGACAAGCTCGGCGTGATCGTCACGGCGTCCGAAGGCTGGCATCCCGGCGTGGTCGGCCTCGTCGCCTCCCGGCTGAAGGAGAAGTTTTCGCGGCCCGCGTTTGCCATCGCACTCGAGCCCGGCGGCATCGGCACCGGCTCGGGCCGCTCGATCGCCGGCGTCGATCTCGGCAAGGCGGTACGGCAGGCCGTTGCCGACGGTATTTTGCTGAAAGGCGGCGGGCATGCCATGGCTGCCGGCGTCACGCTTCGCAAGGAGAAGCTCGCCGAATTCCGCGCCTACCTCGAAAGCGCGCTCGCGCGCGAGGTTGCGGAAGCGCGCCACGTCAACGAGCTCTTTATCGACGGTGCAGTGTCCGCGCGCGCGGTGACGCCAGAGCTCGCCAACACGCTCAATCGTGCCGGCCCCTTCGGCAGCGGCAATCCGGAGCCGGTGCTGGCGCTGCCGGCGCATCAGCTCGTCTATGCCGACGAGGTCGGGCAAGCGCATTTGCGACTGCGCTTCAAGTCGGGCGATGGCGCGATCGTCAACGGCATCGCGTTCCGCTCCATCGGCCAGAAGCTCGGCAATGCGCTTCTCGCCAATCGCGGCCAGCAGCTGCACGTCGCGGGCGCGCTGTCGCTCGACCGCTACCAGGGCGCCGAGCGTGTGCAACTCCGCGTCATCGATATCGCCTTGCCTGACCAGGGGCCCCAAACCATCCGATAAGCGTAACCCAACAACAAAAAAAGGGGAGTGCAAATGACAGGACAGGTAGAGGGAAAGGTCGCGCTGGTGACCGGCGGCGCTTCGGGCATCGGCGAAGCCGTCGTCGAATTGCTGGCGAAGGAGGGCGCAACCGTCATCGCAACCGACGTCGATGATCTCCGTGGCCCCGAGGTCGTGGCGCGGATCATCAAGGCCGGCGGCAAGGCGATCTTCCTGGAGCAAGACGTCACCAGCGAGGAGCGCTGGGTGGAGATCGCAGCCGAGATCGCAAAACGCTATGGCCGGCTTGACGTACTGGTCGCCAATGCCGGCATCGGCATCGCCGTGCCCTCGATCGTCGACATGACGCTCGCCGACTGGCGCAAGCAGAATGCGGTCAACCTCGACGGCGTGTTTCTCTCGGTCAAGCACTGCCTGCCATTGATGCGCAAGCTTGGTGGCGGCTCCATCATCATGATGTCCTCGCTCGCGGGTCTGCGCGGTGCACCGGGACTGTCGGCCTATTCGGCCACCAAGGGCGGCGTGCGGCTGTTCGCAAAATCGGTCGCGATGGAGTGCGCTGGCGCCGGCGATGGCATCCGCGTCAACTCGGTGCATCCCGGCATCATCGACACGCCGATCTGGGGCAAGATCCCGACGGGCGCTGCCGGCAACCAGGGCAACGCGCCGATCGATCCCGAGGAGCGCGCCAAGCTCGCAACCCCGTTGGCGCGTGCAGGGCAGGCCGCGGAGATCGCCAGCGGCGTGCTCTATCTCGCCTCCGACGCCTCGCGCTACGTCACCGGCACCGAGCTTGTCATCGACGGTGGCATGAACGCCGGGAGCGCGCCGCGGCGGGCGTGAGGCGCAGGGCAGGGCGGCGGGGCGAGGGGCTGACGCCTGCGCCTCGCCCCTGTACAAGCCGGGCAACGACCTCACCCCAAGAGATGTCTTTGCCATGGCCCACAGTCTGCATTCCGATGCGCCCGCGCCCGTTCGCTCGAACCGTCCGGACCTCGCCAGCGATGCGATCCGCACCGCGCGCGAGGACCTCGCCGCCTGCTTCCGGATGGCGGCGCGGAACGGCTTTGAGGAGGGCATCTGCAACCACTTCTCCGCAGTGGTGCCGGGCCACGACGACCTCTTCCTCGTCAATCCCTATGGCTACGCCTTCCGCGAGCTGACCGCGTCAAAGCTGTTGATCTGCGACTTCCATGGCAACGTGCTCGACGGCGACGGCGTGCCAGAGGCGACCGCCTTCTACATCCATGCCGAGATGCATAAGCGCCTGCCGCGCGCGAAAGTCGCCTTCCACACCCACATGCCCTATGCCACGGCGCTGTCGATGACCGAGGGCGATCCTCTGATCTGGGCCGGCCAGACCGCGCTCAAATTCTATGGCCGCACGGTGGTCGATCGCGACTACAACGGCCTCGCGCTCGACAATCGCGAGGGCGCCCGCATCGCCTCCGCGGTTGGCGATGCCGACATCGTCTTCATGAAGCATCACGGCGTGATGGTGCTCGCCCCGTCCATCGCGGAGGCCTGGGACGATCTCTATTATCTCGAGCGCGCCGCCGAGGTGCAGGTGCTGGCGATGTCGACGGGGCGCAAGGTGCTGCCCGTCGATCCCGCGATCGCAGCCGCGACCTACAGGCAGATGCGCGAGGGCGATTCCGAATCCGCGCGGTTGCATCTCGCCGCCATCCGCCGCCAGCTCGATGCCGAGGAGCCGCAATACCGGCATTGAGGCAGGATCAGTTCAGGAGCCCTGCCGCAGCTTCGCCAGCACCTTCAGCCCGCCATAACCGTCCGCGGGCGTTATGCCGGCCCTCTGCTGAAAATCCTTGATCGCTTTCATGGTATCGTTGCCGACGCGGCCGTCGGTGCCGCCGGTGTCGAAGCCGGCCTTCGTGAGCCGCGTCTGCATCTCCTGCACTTCGGCAAGCGTCAGTGCGCGCTCGGAGCCGGGGAAGGGCTGGATGAAAGGCGGCGCGCCCAGGCAGCGATCGCCGAGATGGCAGATCGCCAGCGCATAGTTCATCGATGGATTGTAGCTCTTCACCGAATAGAAGTTCGGTCCCAGCAGGAGTGTCGGGCCGCCCGGGACAGGCGTCCACATCTGCGCCGATGCAGTGGGTTGCGGAAACGGCTGGCCGTCGGCGCGCGTGACGCCGGCGGCTTGCCAGGCCGCATACGTTCGACCGCCGCTCAGGTTGGCGGGCGCACGCACCTCGTAGCCCCAATGCTCGCCACGGTGCCACTTGCCGCGATTGACGAGATATTTTGCCGTCGAGCCCAGCGCATCGTCGGGCTTGCCGAATGGCGAGACCTTGCCATCGCCGTCATAGTCGATGCCGACATTGAGCCAGACTTCCGGCATCCATTGCGAATGCCCCATCGCGCCCGCCCAGGAGCCTTGCATCTGTTCTGGCGTGCTCCAGCCCTTGTCGACGATGCGTAGCGCATTGATCAGCTCGGTCTCCCAATAAGCCTTTCGCCGCGGTTCGTTCCAGGCGAGCGCGGCAAGCGAGGGAAATACCGGCTTCATGTGGTTCTGCTGCACCAGCGGATCGCCATAGGCGGATTCCACGCCCCACAGCGCGAGCAACGTGCCGCGCTCGACGCCGAAATCACGCTCGATGCGTGCGAACAGCGCCTCGTTGTTCTTCAGCGCAATTTTGCCGTTGATGATGCGCCAGTCGGACACGCGACGGTTGATGTATTGCCAGACCTGCTCGTTGAACTCCGGCTGATTGCGGATCTCCTTGAACACGCTCATGTCCGGCTCGACGCGCGCCATCGCGCGCTGCCAGGTAGCGGCCGAAATACCCTTGGCCATCGCGCGTGCACGAAAACTCTCGCGCCATTCATCGAAGCCGGGCGGGGTGGCCGCCAGGGCAGGCGAGGCGATGAAGGCTGCTGCGCCGAGCAGGGATTGCAGCGCGGTGCGGCGGGTCGGATGGGGTGAGGAATCAGGCTGGTTCATGCAGACAGCTTAGCCGGAAGCAGGCGCTCTCGTTGGTGAAACCTGACGCCGGAGGGACGACTTTCGACCCATCGATTTACGGAACTTTGGCATGTCATCCCGCAGAATGGCTGCCATGCAGGAGTTGTTCGCCCTCATCCGCGCCAATCCCTGGCCCTTTGCCGCCGGGTTGATCGTCGTCATCGTGGCGATTCTGGCCGAAAACTACGGACGCGGTGGCGATGGCACCGGATTCCCCGACATGTCCTGGGACGATTAGGCCGGTTCCTTCCTAGCCCTGCTGCAACTCCGTTGCGATCCGCGCCAGCCAGCGCCGGACGGTGATTTCCGCCTTCGCGTCGAGGCCTGCGGCCAGTCGCTGCTCCAGGGCGACGACACGCTCCCGGCACGTCTTCAGGAGCGTCTTGCCGCGCGCCGTCAGTGTCCATTGCAGGATACGGCCGTGCACGGGATGCGGCGTCTTGCCGATCGCGCCGTCGCGCTCGAGATTGCTGATGATCACGCCGACGGTCTGCGGCGTCAGAAAGGTCAGGCGGGCGACCTCGGCCCCGGAAAGGCCGGGATAGGCCTTCAGCATGGTCAGCACGGCAAATTGCGGCGGCGTGACGCCGAGATCGGCGAGGCTCCGCTCCATGCTGAGCCTCACGGCGGCCTGGGCCTGGCGCAAGAGATAACCGAGATACCCCTCTTCGCCGCGTTTGCCTTCGCCGGGGGCGGGCGGAACCAGCGTCCGTTCCGTTTGCGACTTTGTGATCCGGCGAGGCTTGCGCATAATATAAGAGCCCTGATAACTTGTAAGTACACTTATAATATCACGAGGTGAGGTCCATGTCACACGCCCGCAGCGAATATGAAGACTTCAAGGCGCTTGCCCCCGATGCCTACGACCTGACGCTCGCGCTTGGCCAGCTTGCGGCCAAGGCCGGTCTGGACAAGCAGCTGCTCGAGCTGGTCAAGCTGCGCGCCTCGCAGATCAACGGCTGCACCTTCTGCGTGCAGCATCACATCCTGCTGTCCGAACGGCTCGGCGTGCCCGTCGACAAGCTCAATCTGGTCGCGGTGTGGCGCGAGGCGCCGACCTTCTCGGCGCGCGAGCGGGCCGCGCTTGCCTGGACCGAGGCGCTGACCTTCCTGCCCGAAGGTGTCAGCGACGACGTCTATGCCGAGGCAAGCCGCGAATTCTCGGCAGTAGAGCTCATGTACCTGACCTCGGCTATCGCCTCGATCAACGCCTGGAACCGCTTTGGGGTCGCCTATCGGTGGACGCCGCCGCAGCGGCCGGCCATGGCGCACGCCAAGGCCTCGTGATCCCATACACTTTCGGGAGGACATAGGATGTCGTCAACGATATCAGCCATCTCCGCCACACCCTGGCGGCTTGAATCACGACCGCTGTCGCGCGCGATCGTCGCGGGTCTCGCCTGTGCGCTAGCCCTTGGAAAGGCGCTGCCGGTGACGATGGACACCGTCTCCGGCGCGCTGGCGCCGCTTTGCGCGAGTGCGGCTGAAGGATCGCCGCTCGACAAGGTCGAGCCGATCGGCTCCTACGCGCTGCCGAACGTGCCGGGCAAGCGCGTCACCATCGTGCGCGTCACTTACGGCCCGGGCGGCTTCTCGCGGCCGCACCGGCACGCCGGCTCCGTCACCGCCTATATCACCAAGGGCGAGATCCGCTCCCAGCTCGGCGGTGGCCCGGTCGAGACCTTCACGGTCGGTCAGTCCTTCTTCGAACCACCGGGCTCCACGCATCTGGTCTCGGCGAATGCGAGCAACACGGAGCCGGCGGAGCTGATCGCGGTGTTCGTAGCGGATGAAGGAGCTCAGCTCACGACATTCATCAACTAGCGCTATTGTGTCGCCTTGCCAGCGCCCGACACCATCGACTTCCAGTCGATCGCGGAGGCATGATCGGAATGGATCATGCGCTCGAAATTGCGTTTGGCCTTGCTCGTGTCGTGATTGATGGAGGCATCCTTCAGCATGGCGGAGGCCTCGCGGTGGGCGCAAAGGAGAAACACGGCGCTTGCAAGCACGGACAATGTGGATGGTTTGTTGTGCATGGTCGGAACTATCCGTTCAGCGCGAGCGTGCGGGGCGCGTCGCAGAATAGGGGCCGGTGGCGCGGTCCGAAACCACGGACAGGGTCAGAAGATCGTGAACCAAGGCGGTTCCGGACCTAACCAGCGTGCCTTGACCTTCTGCGCCTGCGTCGGGATATCGCATCTCGGATGCCGTAGCCTGCGGCCATTCCCGCGCTGAAAATGCCGACGATGATGAAGATTGCGAGCATCTCAACTGAAAAGCATTTTGCGTGCCATCGACGTTCTCCGGGACAGGAGGCTCAACGCGCGGCGCGTTGCACAAATTGAATGCCGGCGTCAACGCTGGCTGGGATCGGGCAGCTTCGTGTGGGCCATTGATGCAATGCGACTGTCGCGGTTCTCTGCATCGCGCATCGGCAACGGGATCCTTGGTGCCCCCGGACGCAACGCGACCGGGGACACGTGAGCGGGGAACATGTCCGGTTTCGATCGACCGTGTGGCGATCAACCTCCGTACGAAGCAGGATCGGGATTGTCGGACGGGTTCGCGAAGGCCTTCTTCATCGAGGCCGGCATCGGGACGTGGAAGTTCAGGCCGCGCGGCGGCACCGGCTCCATGAACCATTTGTTGTAGATCTTCTCGATCTCGGTGCTCTTGTAGAGCTTGGCAGTCGCACGATCGACGACCGTCTTGAATGGCACATCGTCCTTGCGCAGCATGATGCCGTAGGGCTCCGGATCGGAGAAGGCACCGGAGCTGATGGCGTAGAGCGAGGGGTCCTTCGAGGACGCTATCATGGTCGCGAGCTGGATGTCGTCCATGACGAAGGCCTGGGCACGGTCGGTCTCGACCATCAGGAACGCTTCGGGGGTGTCCTTGGCATTCATCACGGTGATGCCGAGCGAGCGGGCGGCATTGGCCTTGTTGAGCTGGACCAGATTGGTCGAGCCAGAGACCGAGACGACGGTCTTGCCCTTGAGATCGTCGATCTGGTCAAGCTTCTGCGCCTTCTTGGACACGAAGCGGCTGGCCGTGAGGAAATGCGTGTTGGTGAAGGACACCTGCTTCTGGCGCTCGGCATTGTTGGTCGTCGAGCCGCATTCGAGATCGACGGTGCCGTTGGCCATCAGCGGAATGCGGTTCGACGAGGTGACGACGGTTTCGTTGACATCGAGCTTGTCCAGCTTGAGCTCGGCCTTGATCTCGTCGACGATCTTCATGCAGATGTCGATCGCGTAGCCGACGGTCTTCTGGTGGTCGTCGATGTAGCTGAAAGGCGGTGCGGCGTCGCGCACCCCGAGCGTGATCGCGCCGGTGTCCTTGATCTTCTTCAACGTGCCGCTCAGTTCCTGCGCATCGGCAGGGACGGCGAACGCGACGGCCAGCATGGCCGCCGTGGTCCAAAAACGCATGTGCTTCCCTTATTCCGTTTTCAATACGGCGCTCGCGCATTGGTCGCTGCGCCCCCAGCACCCAAGCAATTCTGAGGCCAGATAGGGCGGAGCCTGAAGGGCGCCAGGTCCGGGTCGCTCGCAGCGACGCTGCTGAGGTGGAGCAAACGCCGTCTGTCGACGGCCGCGCTCGCCTCAATTCTCTTCGCTGCCTGAGCCTTCGCGCTGGTCTGGCTTGACGACGTCCTCGGGTAGGGCATGCGCGAGGGGTTGCGCCGCGCCGGCGACCTCCGGGCCGAACTCGCGGCCGCGGCCGCGGATCAGGCGTTCGTAGGCGGAGACGAGGGTGACGTAGGGGTTGACCCAGATCCAGCCCTCGCGGGTGAACACCTGGACGTCGAAATGCAGGTGAAGCGAGGTGCCGCCGGGATGGTCGAGATAATTGGAGATCACGCCGATCTTCTCACCTTCGCTGACCATGCGGCCGTTGACGAGACCGTCTGCGTTCATCACGGACGGGTTCATGTGCATGTAGCGGAAGCGGATGTGCTCGGTGCGGCTGTTGACCTGGAGCGTCGCCGCCTGGTCCTTCGGCCCGCGGATCACGGTCGCGTCGCGCACGGCGACCACGCTCTGCTGCTTGGGGTCGCAGCGTTCGCCGGCGTCAGCATTTGCCGGGCAATCGGCGGCGCGGATGTCCTCGCCCTGGTGGCCGTAGCCGCCCGGGCACTGCCAGACCTCGAAACTGCGGGACTCGCAAAAATTATCGCGCCAGGGATAGGCGGTCGGCCCGTCCGTCTTGTCGCGCTTGCTGTAGGATTGCGAGCGGACGAAGGCGGGCGCCTTCGCCAGCGGAAAGCGAATCTGCGCGTAGGCCATGACGTCGGGATGGCCCGCCTGTTTGCGGTAGCCGGTGTTGGGAATGATGTCGCCGCTCGGCCGGTAGCCGAAATCCGCCGATCGCCCCGAGGGCCGATCGACCATTTCGGAAGCGACGTCCGTCAGCGGACGCAAGCGCTGCCCGCCCGCCACATGCAGCGCCTTGAGGAAACGCTCGGCAACCGGATAGGCTTCCTTGCAGGCGAGCCGCCGCGGTTTGGCGACGCTGTCGAGACACTGGATCGACACGACATAGGCGGCGCCGAAGCGGCTGAAGGCGTAGCGCACATAGCCTTCGCGGATGAAACGGCGCAGATCCGGATATTGGCCGGATAGCGACTTGACCGGTTCGCCCTTGCCGCCGGCGGGATCGGCAAGATCGTAGATCAGCGCGGAACCGGTGATCTGGATCTCCACCGGCTTTGCGAACACGCGTTGCGGCAGGCCTTCGCCGGCGCCCGGCTCGAGTGAGAAGACGGCGTCGTAGCCGGCAGGGCCCGCATCGAACACGTCGGCCGGGCCGAAGTCGGACTGGTAGCGGGCAAGCGACAGGTTCGCCGGCGCGCCGCTGCGCTGCGCGTCGAGATAGGCGGCGGCATCGAAGGGCAGCAGCACCGGAACCGAGCTGCGCGCGATACCTGAGAAGAACTGCGAGGAAACCCCGTTCAGTTGCACCAGCGCCGGCAGCGCGCGGGGATCGAAGCGGCCGACCGAACGCCGCTGTGTGAACACGAAGTCACCGGCGATGGCGGGATGCGCGTTGATTTCGCTGCGGAGCTGGTCGAGCGCTACGCGCCAGTCGACGCGCAGGGCCGTGAGCGAGGGGGTGCGGAATTCGTCCGCCGACAGCGGCGCAGAGCCGGCGACCAAAAGCGTAAGCAACCCCACAAGAGACGAGACGAAGCGGAACCTGTGCCTGCCCACTGTTGTCTCGCCCCCCGGCGACCTTGCCCGTTCCGACCGCTTGGTTGCTTTGCCTAGTCCTTGGCTCGCTCGGCGTAAGAACCGTCTTCCGTCATCACCACGACGCGGGTGCCAACCGAGATGTGCGGCGGCACGGTGGTGCGGACGCCGTTGGAGAGCACCGCGGGCTTGTAGGAGGAGGAAGCGGTCTGGCCCTTGGTCACGGGCTCGGTCTCGACCACTTCCAGCGTCACGCGCTGCGGCAGCGCGATCGACACCGGATTGGCGTCGTGCATGGACAGCTTGACGGTCATGCTCTCCTGGAGATAGGCGGCCGAGTTGCCGACGATGTCCTTGGAAACCTGGACCTGGTCATAGGTCTCGGGATTCATGAAGTGGTAGCCGTCACCATCCTCATAGAGGAAGGTGTAGTTCCGCTCCTCGATCGTGACCTTCTCGACCTGGTCGGTCGTCTTGTAGCGCTCGGAGATCTTTACCCCGTCGCTGATTCGGCGCATTTCGATCTGGCTGACCGGGGTGCCCTTTCCGGGATGGATGTTCTCGGCGGTCACGACGACGTAAAGCTTGCCGTCTTGCTCGATCACGTTGCCCTTGCGAATAGAACTGGCGATGACTCTCAAAGCTGTATTTCCTGCTTGCTTGGCCCGGCACCGGCCAGGACATGGTCTGATTTCGGGGGGACTTGGGGCCTCAAATGGGGCCACTGCGCCCGTTTCGGGCCGCAACATACTGATTTTGCCGTTGGATGCCAGTGTTTTGCTGCCCCCCGGGATGATCCGGTAATGGTTGGGGACAAGCCCAGCAGCCCGTTCTGGACGCCCAATCGCCACCTCGACCGGCGACCATTCCTCCAGGCAAGGGCGGCGATCACGGCGGCCGTCCGGGCCTTCTTCGCCGAGCAGGGCTTTGTCGAGGTGGAAACCTCGGTTTTGCAGGTCTCGCCGGGCAATGAGACCCATCTGCACGCGCCCCGGACCGGGATCATGCGCCCTGACGGCAGCCGGGTGACGCGGTATTTGCGGACTTCGCCGGAATTCGCCTGCAAGAAGCTGCTCGCGGCCGGGGAGCCGCGAATTTTCGAGCTGGCGCGGGTGTTTCGCGACCGGGAGCGGGGCGACCTGCATCTGCCCGAATTCACCATGCTGGAATGGTACCGCGCAGGCGCTCCCTACGACGCCATCATGGCCGACTGCATCGTGGTGATCGCCCAAGCCGCGCAGGCGACCGGGATCGGCCAGTTCTCGTTCCGTGGCCGAACCGCCGACCCCTTTGCGGAGCCGGAGGTTTTGACGGTTGCCCATGCTTTCGAGCAGTTTGCAGGCATCGACCTGCTGTCGACCATTTCGGGCGACGAGGGCGACCGCGATGCGCTCGCCGCTGCTGCAGGGCTGAAGGTAAGGGTCACGGAGGACGACACCTGGTCGGACATCTTCAGCAAGGTCCTGGTCGAGCTTGTCGAGCCGCATCTGGGGCAGGGGCGTTTGACCATTTTGTTCGAATACCCATCTCCCGAGGCAGCGCTCGCACGGGCGAAGGCGGACGATCCACGGGTGGCCGAGCGGTTCGAGGTCTATGCCTGCGGGGTGGAGCTTGCTAACGGCTTTGGCGAATTGACCGATGCCGACGAGCAACGCCGGCGCTTTCAACTGTCGATGGCAGAGAAGCAGCGGCGCTATGGCGAGGCCTATCCGCTGGACGAGGACTTTCTCGCCGCCGTCGGCCAAATGCCGGAGGCGAGCGGCGTGGCGCTCGGCTTCGACCGGCTGGTGATGCTGGCGAGCGGCGCATTACGGATTGATCAGGTGGTATGGACGCCGCCTCAAGGTGAGACATGAAGAAGACCAATCTTGCACGCACCTTGCGCGAGCCGGCCGAGCTCGTAGAGCACGGCCTCGCGCCGGCCTCCGAACTCGCGGCGCTCGAGCGCGTCGCCTCGCGCTACGCGGTCGCGATCACGCCCGAGCTCGTCGGCCTGATCGACAGCTCCGATTCCGATGATCCCATCGCGCGGCAATTCGTTCCGAATGCTGCGGAACTCGAGGTGCAGCCGGGCGAAGATGCCGACCCGATCGGCGATCACGCCTGGTCGCCGGTCCCGGGCATCGTGCATCGCTATCCCGACCGGGTGCTGTTCAAGCTCGTGCATGTCTGCGCAGTGTATTGCCGCTTCTGCTTCCGCCGCGAGATGGTCGGCCCCGGCAAGGAGAACGCGCTGTCGGAGAGCGCCTATCGCGCAGCGATCGCGTATATCCGCGCGCACAGTCAGATCTGGGAGGTAATCCTCACCGGCGGCGATCCCCTGATGCTGTCGCCGCGGCGGATGGGCGAGATCATGGCCGATCTCGCCGGGATCGATCACGTCAAGATCATCCGCCTGCACACCCGCGTGCCGGTGGCCGATCCCGATCGTGTCAGCGACGAGATGGTCGCCGCCTTGAAGGTGAAGGGCGCCACGACCTGGGTCGCACTGCACGCCAACCACGCCCGCGAGCTTACGGACAAGGCGCGCGCCGTTTGCGCCCGCCTCGTTGATGCCGGCATTCCCATGGTGAGCCAGTCCGTGCTGCTGCGCGGGGTCAATGACAACGTCTCCGCTCTGTCGGACTTGATGCGCGCTTTCGTCGAATGCCGGATCAAGCCTTACTACCTGCATCATGGCGATCTCGCGCCCGGCACTGCGCATCTGCGCACCACGCTCGCGGAGGGGCAGGAATTGATGCGCGCGCTGCGCGGCCGGGTGTCGGGGCTGTGCCAGCCGGAATTCGTGCTCGATCTTCCCGGCGGCGCCGGCAAATCGCCGGTTGGCCCGAATTACGTGTTGGCGGTGCAAAATACCGCACCCGCCAAAGGTGATGCGGCAACGGAAACGCGCTATCGTATCGTCGACTATTGCGGCGACGTTCATCTTTATCCGCCTGAGAGCTGAGCGGGTGGAGGCAAGGACGAGCCGACGTTTCGGGATGGAGGAGCAGAATGAGAAAAATCGTCGTGGCCCTGTCGCTTCTGGTCTTGCTCGATGGCGCGGCCATCGCCCAGACCGGCAGCAAGGGGGCTTCATCGGGAGGGGCGACCTCGGGCTCGGTGCTGCCAGCGCCGGTCGGTCATCGCCAGCCGCGCGCCTCGGACGTGCCGAACGAGAAGAACCTCAGCGATCCCACTGATCCCCTGAGCAAGGAAAACCAGGCGCTCGACAAGAAGATCAAGAGCATCTGCCGCGGGTGTTAGGTTATTCTCCGCGGGCAGGGCGTGACAGCTCGCCCCGCCCGGGAGGTCCTGGTCTACGCCGAGCGCTCATGGACTCCGGAGCGCTGCGTGTTCCGCCGGATTTCGACCGCGTCGGCGAGCTGCTTGAGCACGCTCGCCGTCGTCGTCCAGTCGATGCAGCCATCGGTGATGCTCTGGCCGTAAGTGAGCGGCTTGCCCGGCACCACGTCCTGGCGGCCGGCGACGAGGTTGCTCTCGATCATCACACCCATGATGCGGCTCTCGCCACCTGCGATCTGGCCGGCGATGTCGGCGGTGACGAGCGGCTGGTTCTCCGGCTTCTTGCTCGAATTGGCGTGGCTCGCATCCACCATCAGGCGGGGCCCGACGCCGGACTTGGCGAGCTCGTTGCACGCCACTGCAACGCTCGCTGCGTCGTAGTTCGGCTTGCTGCCGCCGCGCAGGATGATGTGGCAGTCCTCGTTGCCTGCGGTCGACGCGATCGCCGAACGGCCGCGCTTGGTGACCGCCATGAAATGGTGCGGATGGGCGGCTGACTTCACCGCGTCCGCAGCGATGCGGACATTACCGTCGGTGCCGTTCTTGAAGCCGACCGGGCAGGACAGCCCCGACGCCAGCTCGCGATGGATCTGGCTTTCAGTCGTGCGCGCGCCGATCGCGGCCCAGGACACGAGGTCGGCGATGTATTGCGGCGTCGTCATGTCGAGAAATTCAGCGCCTGCCGGCAGGCCCAGATTGTTCACCGCGGACAGCACGTTGCGTGCAAGTCGCAGACCCTTGTTGATGTCGAAGCTGCCATCGAGGTCGGGATCGTTGATCAGACCCTTCCAGCCGACGGTGGTGCGCGGCTTCTCGAAATAGACCCGCATCACGATCTCGAGCTGGTCGGCGAGATCCTCGCGCAGTCGTGCGAGCTTCTCGGCGTAGTCGATCGCAGCCTTGGGATCATGCACGGAGCAGGGGCCGACCACGACCAGAAGGCGGTCGTCCTGGCCATTGAGGATGGCGTGGATTGCGTTGCGCGCCGCCATCACCACGCGGGTTGCAGTGAGCGTGCGCGGGATTTCCCGCATCACCTCTTCCGGCGTGCTCAGCTCTTTCAGTTCGCGGATACGAAGATCGTCGGTCGTGCTCAGCACGGCGGGCTCCTGTTTGTTAGAGAACCTGCCGGCCAATAAAAAAGCCGCCAGGTCTGGCGGCTGTTCGGATGTCTTGCTGCAATGTGTCAGATTGAGCGCGATACTCCCGCCGCCAGCGAGCTGTCGTAGCTAAAGTACCAAAAATAGCTGGTGGCGAAGGTGATCATGGCGCGCTCTATAGCGCAGCATTTGGGGCTTGTCACCCCCAAACAAGGGGGAGCCAACGCGCCGCTCAAGTGTTGCTGTTGCGTGCCGCAAGCGAGATGCCGATCAGCGTGGCGCCGCCGAACAGGAGGTTGACCCCGACGAGGATACCGATCGCCCATTCCGCCGAGCTCGGCAGGCCCGTGATGACCAGGAACGAGATCACGATGTCGACGAGGCCGGAGATCAGGAGCCACGACCAGCGGCCGGTCAGCTCGCGGCGATGCTCCAGCGCATACATGATTGTGGCGACGCCCTCGGCGAGGAAATACGCCCCGAGCACGATCGTCAGCGTCAGCACCGCCTGCATCGGCCGCGCCAGCAGGACCATGCCGGCGAGCACGGCCAGCGCCGCCGAGATCAGCGACCACCAGAAGCCCGGCATGTTGCGCGCCCAGAAGGTCACAACCAGCCCGCCGATGCCGCTGATCAGGAACATCCAGCCGAGGAAGATCGTGATCGCGAGGCTTGCGAGCGGCGGCAAGATCAGCGCGGCGATGCCGAGAATGACAAGCAGGATGCCTTCGAACAGGAAGGCTTTCCAATGCGCCTTGACCGCTCGGCTCATGGCGGACTGCAGGCGCGCAAATTCCTCGGGCGACGTCATGGAAGCCTCCAGGCCTGAAGGAAGGACTTTGCAGTTCACTCTAGTCTGCGCGTTCCGCCGTGACCACCCGCCTCAGGGCGCGGATGAAAATCCTTCCGCGCTGGTGCGGATGCGGTTGCGGCCGAGAACGTAGATCGCCGTTGTGACAACCAGTAGGGCGATACCGAGCAGGATCGAGGTCAGACCGATGGGGATCAGCACCAGCGTCACGTTGTGATCGGGGTTGACCAGCCAGTGATGGATCGAGGTCAGCACGAAGGCGAGGCCGACAAAGCCGACGCCGCCGCCGATCACCAGCAGCGCCCACATGCGCCGAAGCTGGCTGAGGCGCTCGCGCGCAACCTCGGTGCGCGGTGCGTGGTGGCGCGCGACGCGCCGCACCAGGCGGATAGCGAAAGCGATCGAGCTGAAGCCGATCAGAAGGCTCGCCGCGCCGAGCCACATCCGCACATTCGGATCGAGGTCGGGCATCCGCTGCAAGGTCAGCAGCGGAAAATCGAAGCTCGCATGCAGTGCGAGCGGGCCCATCAGCATCAGCACGCGGCTCGAGAAACGCGCCCAGTCGCGATGATGGCGGTGCGCGCCGAGCGCTGTGCCCGAGCGGGCGATGGCGAGATAGGCTCCGGCAATGATGCCGAGTGCGCCGTGGAAGGGCACCGTGAGCACGCTGCGCAGGGCCGCGAGCGAACGCCACATGTCGGCATGTTGCACGAGATAGGCGAGGTTTTCGTAGGCGGCAAAGCCGAGCCCGACGGCGGCGCCATAGACCACCGTGTCCATCGGATTGGCAAAGGTCCGCCGCTTGGTCGAGGACACCAGAACGATGGCGATGACCTTCACCGCTTCCTCCGGCAGCGCCACGCCGAAGATCGAATGCATGGCCAGCGCGGCCCAGGGATCGTCGGGGGCTGCGACCATCTTGGCGAACGGCGCGCGGGCGAGCCCCAGCAGCGAAATGCTGGCCGCACCGAGCAGGAAGGCAGTCCAGACCTGGGCCGGCGGGCCGGGACGCTCCTCGGCCGCGATGACGAGCCAGAGCATCAACAAAGCCGGTGCGACGGCGGCCGTCCCGATTACGGTCGGCAATGCTTCAAGCAGTGTCATCATCGGCTGGACAATAGGTTCCCTCGGTCAGCTTATCCACTTGAAGCGATGCGACGATGTGTCATGCGTCTGCTGTCGCAACGCTTAACGGTCCCGACAGCTGCCGTTCATGCATGCTCGGCATCTCGATCGAAAGGCCTGCGCGATCAAACGCATAACCATCTCCGCTCGATTTCTACATCAAGAACGGCGCGCGTGAGCGGTGATTAGTCAGAAAAATCAATGGATTCAGAGCGTTTCTTAGCTCCACGATGCGCGCGTTCGGACCGCGTGTCCATAAGCGAAATCGCGAAAACCGGGCAGCCGGTGGTCGCCCTCAAGCACCTATCGCCGCTGCGGCGGTTGGTTGCGGTGTGCGCGGGCCTGCTCGAGCTGCCAGAAGAGCCGCACACAACAAGAGCCCAGGAAGACGACGATGAGCAGCAACAGGAAGGCCTGATCGGGAGCGGCAAGATGGTTCATGCCCCTGACAAAGCACCACCTATGCCATCTGTTCCCCGCGGCGCCCTGCACCTGGGGCAGACGCGCTACTAGTGAAGCCCGCCTGTCGCCGCACCCGCATATCCGCCATCGGAAGCTGGTTGAGCGTCGGGAGCGATGTCGAACGCGCCGAGATGGAATTCATCGCCGACCGCATCGGCCGACGGCGCTTGCGCCAGGAGCGTGAAGGCAGCGTCTGGGTACTGCTGCCAGACCTGGATGTCCCCCTCCGTGATCGTCAGCCAGCCGAACGTGTACATGTAGCGTCCGGGCTCGGTGACCCGGCCGACGCGTTCCCAGGTGATCTTGTTGACAGCCATTCGGTCTCCGATCGCAAGCGAGCAATGACAGCGAAGGCCGCGCACAAGGCACGGTCGTCAGCAGTTTGCCTCGGCAATTTGGGCCAAGACAAGGCGATCAGTCGAACGCGGTTAAGGCGGGACGGCGCAGGCGGCCGGCCAGGGCGAGATCAGCCAGCTGTCGAGGTTGCTCGCGCGTCCGAGGCCGCTCCATGGTCCTTCAACGCGAAAGCGCATGATCGCGATGGACAGAGGCGATCAGTCGAACGATTTCGCAGGTGGCAAGGAGGCCGATCAGCCACGCGATGTTGAGCAGTCCGAGGCGCGCCACGACCGACGTCGTGAAGGCACCGGCTCCGCCAAGGAGAGGCGTGACAGCGAACAGCATGAGCTCGTACGCGCCGTAGGCGCACAGCAGGGCAATGGCGAGCACGAGCGGCGTGCTCTTCAAGGAGAGATGTTGGAGCACAGCCGATGCTGCCGCGGTCGCAGCCAGCGCGGCGGCGCCGATCGCAACACCCCAGGCCATCGTGCTTGCATCGATCGGATAGTGAAGCGCGGCGAATCCGATGGTTTGGTTGACGAGCCACGCACCGGTGATGACAAGCAGCGCCGGGCGTTGCGGCAGTGCTGCCGCGGCAATGACCGCGAACGCCGCAAAGGGCGTCGCGCAGGCGAGCGCAAAGCTCGCAAGCGCGCATGAGGCGGTTAGCAGCGCGAAACAGAAGGCCGCTGCATGGCGCGGTTCGACCGGACGAAGACGGACGTGATCGACGGAAAGCGGCATGAAATATCCTCTCGTCGAACTCTAATACATTTTCAGATCTGAGACAGTCCGGACGAGATCACGGTTTGGCGGCCGGAGCCTTGGCATCACCGGCCGATGAGCAGGACGATCGTCGCCAAAAAAATGGCGAAACCGATAGCGGGGACGATGATCCAGATGGTTTCGTTCCTCATGCCGACTGATAGGCCGGAATTTGCGGTACTCCGATAGCTATACGTTGGTTTCAGCAAGTCCGACGCTAGGGCTGCCTAGTGGCGTCGATGTTCCATTCAAAATCAATGGGTTTAAGCGTACTGGGAAAGCAAATTTCACTGCTTTCTAGTAGCTTTTTTGCACGTCCCCAACGCGAAGGCGTTCCTTTCCCTCGCCAGGGAGCCGTGCTGATTTCGAAGATGGCAACCTTCGTCACCAATTTACCCGCAATCCGGCCTTGCCGGTGTAGGCGAATCCGCCGCCGTCAAACCGGCTCTGGTAGGACGCGTTGGCATAGAGCGTCGTATTCGATCTCACCTGCGCGCTGACGCCGACATTGATCTCGCCCCAGAGACCGCCGAGATCAGCAAAGAACGGAATGAAGCCGGTTTCCGAAGAGAACGATGTGACCGGGTTGCCGCGGAATTCATTCCAGAGATTTGGCCGGATCCAGGCGGTAATCGCCTGCTGCGCGAACCCGTCAAGCGCCCATGTGCGACCAAACCTCGCGCCGACTCGAGCGGCGAGCGAATCGACGTCGGCAAAGCGGACCCGGGCCGCGATGTCGGAGGCGTCATGGATGTTGATGTTCTGATAGATCAGCTGCGCCTGCGGTTCGATGAACCAGCCGCCGGCGAACTTGAAGGGATAGCCGCCCTCGAGTGAGGCGGCCAAACCCTGGCCTTGAGTCTTCAATGTCGGCAGGCCGCGGTTGGCCGTCGAGTTGATGTCGTAGAAGGTGCCCTGCAGGATCGCATCAAGGTACCAGCCGGTCGGCCCGAAATGAGTCCAGTAGCCGCCGAGCGTGTAGGCAGCGAAGTCGCTATTGCCTTCTCTGCTGTCGAAATGGGTGACCTGCCCCTGGTTGCCGCCGATTGCGAAATAGCCACCGGCGTGATCGCGCGAACCATCGGGTCGGTCTTGGCGGAGGAAATCCATGCCCGCCTGCAGCCCCAGGAATTGGTATTCAAAGCGCGGACCGCCGGTGCCACCACTCAACACGCCGAAGCTGTCGCCGTGCTGCGTACCGTTGACGCCGATGATCCGACCCCAGCCAAGATACGGTGAGCCGGGAGTGAGCGGGGCAGCCTTGTAGTATCCGGCCGAGGCCGCGCTTGGATCGAACTCCTCTCCGACGCGCTCGTGCAGCGTATCGAGCAGATTGCGGCCATACAGGAGCGCCATCGACGGGATCGCCGCATAGAGCGAGGTCTCGATGCGGAAGTTTGGGGTCGTCGGCGTCGGTGGAATGGGCGGAACCGGTGTCTGACATTCTGGCAAGTTCGGGGCCAGCGTGCAGTTCAGCGTCGAGCGCAGGTACCAGTTGCCGTTTCCTGCATCGGCGCCGACACCGCCCAGGAACAGGGTGTATTCGTAAGGGCCGGCGACGGCGGGCGCGCCGAGCGTGAAGACGCCGCCGGCTGAACGGCCGGGATCAAGTGCCTGCACAACCAGGATGCCGTCGTTGACCGTCAGCGCACCAGCGCCGCCAGCATTCTTGGCAAAGAGCCGCGTCGCACCGCCAGCGCCAAGCGAGGTGCCATCGACCACGAGCACGTCGGAGTGCGAGTTGGCGCCGCCCTCATTCAGCACGGTGTCGAGCAGAAGCTGGCCGCCATTCGCGATGAATGTACCGCCACCGCTCATGCCGGGCGTATGGCCACCCGAAATCAGCAACACGTCACCGGGAACGGGATTGGCCTGCAGATCGATGATGCCGGAATTGGTGAAGCTGGTCGCCCCGAGAATCTGGCCCTGCACGGGGCCGCCGAGCGCCATCGCATTGAAATTCAGTCCCAGCGGCAAATACTGGCCGGCGGCATCGAGGGTGGTCGCCCCAGGACCGCCCAGCAACGCCAACGTTCCGCTATTGGTGAAGGTACTGGGACTGCCACCAAGATCTGAAACCGCGACACGCAACGTGTCGCGAACTCCGTCGCCATTGGTGTCGGCGAAATGGCGCAAGTTGAAGATGCCGTTGTTGGTGACATCGTTCACGCCCGCGAGCTGGACAAAACCGGTGATGGTGCCGTTGTTGATGATGATCGGATCGCCGGCAACGGCGCGATCAGACAGTGCGCTTATGCTCCCGTCATTGGTCAGGGTCGCGAGCCCACCTGCGGAGCTGAGGAAAACACCGGTGGCCTGCAAGCCCCAAATCGGCCCGACACCGGTCAGGTCGGCCTGCCAGCCGCCCATGATCGATCCGCCTTGCGCGATGTTGACCGTCACGCCACCGCTGCCGCTCGTTGCGCTGATTGCGGTACCGAACTGTCCCGGCGTCGATACGTTGGCCGCGTTGACCTCGACATGTCCTGTCGTTGTGGAGCGCGCAACCGGCCCGTGCAAAGTCTGGGTATCGGTGAGTAGCCCGCTGTTTCTAGCGAGTATCGTGCCACTGTCAGCCAATATGCCAACAGCATTGGAGCTATTCGTCGTGTCGATCGGCCCGGTGGCATTGATGGTGATGCTGCCACTGCCGGAAAGGGCAACGATGCCGGCGCCGCCACCGCCCTGGGTGGTAATGCCGGGGCCGGTGTAGGTCACCGTGGTTGGCGCGTCGGCGTAACTGATGGTTCGGATACCTACGGGATCGTTGAAAATATTCGAATCGGGGACCGCGGTCCCGAAGCTCATGATGGTCGATGCTACGGTCGCAGTTAGCGACCGTCCGTTTGCTGCGGTGGCCGAATCCAACTGGACAGCGATGCCCGCCTTCACAGGTTGAGTAGGGCTGCCGTCCCCGGGGTTCGCGCCACTGACGGTTATGACGGTGCCAGGACTGGTGGTGACCGATGCCGAGCCGTCGCCCTCGGCCCATACGACGATGCCACGAGGCTTGTTTCCAAACACGTTGATCGTGCCACTATTGTATGTCACCGACGCATCGCCGGCTCCCGACGGGACAAGCAGGGAGTCACCGGCATGAGCGATCAAGCCGTAAAAACCGGCCCCACCTACACCCGGCGTGCCCGTGATATTGCCGGAAGCAACTATTGCGGCGTTTCCTATTCCGCGGTTATCGGCCTGGATGCCAGTCGCCTCGGTTCCGCTAGAGGTTAGGCTCCCGCCGCTCCAGGTTACGCTCGCCAGATGTGGGATCCCCGTCAGGTTTGGCATTGCGAACGCAACGATCGCGTCCTCACTTGCGGTGCCGGCCACGTCAATCGTCGTGTTCGTTGCGCTGATGATCGCGTCGCCGCTCGACTGGATCCGCAATCCGGTGTTGTTAGCCGTAAGAGGATTGGCCGTATTGTTGATGGTCACACTATCCGTAGTGATGGTGATGTTGGCACTGCCCGAAGTTACGCCCGTTGAGTTAGCGGCGTTCACGGCGTTAACGCTGCCTGCGCCGGCGGGGATGACGACATTGACGCCGGGTAGAAGTGTGAGGCCGATGGGGGTGCCGCCCAGGCCGTTATTGGTATCGACGTTGATGCCGCCGGAATAGGGGTTGCCGCCCAGCGTACAGATCGTGTTGCTCGCGGGACCCGCGCACTGCGCCAGCGCTGGCGACAGTCCCGCATCGAATGCGGCGACGGCAGTTACAATGGCGGCTAACGAAACGGTTGATAGCAGCCGATAGCGTAGCAATCGATACGAGTCGAAATCACGAACCAGTCGGTGGAGCGCGACGGTCGCAACCGAATGGTGATCTCGACGCTTTATGGCGTTCCAGACTTGTGGGTCCGATAAACAAGCGCCGACGGCCGCGAATCCATGCTTCATCGCTTTCCCCACCGAGGTGATACAAGCAAATGAAAAAGGCGCGCCGTCCCGTTTGGTTGGAACGCAAACACAATCGTTGCGTCACACGATCAGCATGACGCTTAAATTCAAGCTCCCCAGCCTGACTGTAAGCCGACGCCACAATCGTCAATGAAGTCGTGCACGTCTCCTTGTCCCCGCGCGACGCCATCCGTGATTTGTGGTCATAATCCCCAGCAACGATCCGGCAACTACGGGACCGTTGCTTGTGAGGCCTGTCGGATTGCCGATAGGCACGCTCATACAAGACGATAAACCCAGAGCGTGCAATTGTCCTTAAAGACAATTGCCCGCTAGAGGTGCGGTCCTGGTTGCAACGATCAGCGGCGCACTGCCCTTGAGCTAATGCTTGCTTTGAGCATGCAAGGTCCGAAAGAACCCTTGCGAGCGCACGGGCGAAGGAGAGAAAGACTTCGATGTGGGAGCGACCCCGTTGACGGAACTGTCCGATGCGCAACCTTACGAGATCGCCGGGACGAGCTGAGGTCATCGGAGACGCACACCGCGATGCCGCGCTCGAGCCGGCGGATCACCGGTCGGTATGGGGGAACTCGTAGCGCTCCAGCCGCTCGACGGCTGCCTCTTGCTCGTGATGTCCCAACCACAGGACGAAGAGGATCAGCGAGCCGCCTAAAGCAGCCTGGCCGAAAGCTAGCTGCCTCATCCCGTTTGAATGCGCAGTAGGGCCCGACGTTCCCGCGTTTTCCAGGCGGCGCCGCTTCGGTTCCGCGTCCTATATTGACGGGCTGACCGATCCGCAGGGCATATGGGTTTTGACCAGGCGCCCGTGCAGGCACTCTCCATGCCGCTCGTGGACGAAGGCAAGCAAGCCCATGACAATCAAAGCAGCGACGACACACACGATTACGAAGTTCTGCGTCATGATGCCACTCCAGGGCCGGAGTCTGATCCGCGGCTATCGGGCGGGATCAGCACATCATTGAGGAGCTCAGGCGGTGAACGAAAAACTGCCCGCCAACTCCTAGGCCGGCGGGTTCGCCATGCGTCGCAGCTTCATCTTGGCAGGTGACTTTTTTTGCTTTGGGGCAGCGAGAACCTGCGGACTGTCGCTGTCGGGCTGGCGTTGTTGCTGCGCTGGTGAAATGGGCCGTTCAAATCTGGCAGCCCACCGCTGCGCGGACCGCCTTTCAAGTTCTAGAGGGACCGTACTCACGACCGGAACTCCGGGTTCACGATCCTGCCCTGGCTTGGAGACCTCAACGCTCACGACGTCTCAAAGGTCCCATTCGGGATTTCCCGGTCTCGACCGGACACAGGCGAGTCCACACTCGCGCGCGTGCGAACCTCCGGTATGACGACCGCGGAACGCCGCGCGCCGTCGCGCTCCTTTTCGGCCTCCGGGCGCCTAGGTGTGACGTGGGTCACGGCGCGAACGAACCCAAGAGAGCCACACTCTTCTCTTCCTAAACCATTGCAGGAGCGAGAATGAGCAACGAACTTCACGAACTATCCATCGGCGATCTCGATGAGGTTAGCGGTGGCATCTATAGGGATTTCACCCCTGGCCCGGCCGTTGTGCCATCCATCCCCATCCCGCCGCCCTTGCTGGGGCTCTTGGGGGCCGGCCCGGTCATCCCTGGAGGGTACGGCCCGATCGGTACCATCACCCCTCAGTAACGCGCGCTCTTAACGCAGGCGGCGCCTCAAGCGCCGTCTGCGCACCTTACCGCGCCTGGGACATCTTCCAATACAGGCACGCCCGCCTCAGATTTTTTTCGAGCCAACTCCGCGTCGCTAGCGGAGCCATAGAGCCACGAGGGCACACGTGAAGCCTGCCGCCAGGATGCTCGCCGCCGTTAGGGTGACTAGATCAATTGACCAGGGGTGTCGTTTTCCACCGATCAAGTCGAAGTGTCTGGAGTGGTGGTCGTCCCTGAATGTCTGAAGGCGCATGACACGCACTCCCTTGTGCGCGGTACCCTGACCTGGCCTTAGTATCCTGACTTGGCCTTTGCACCGCTGGCCGCATTTCCGGTCGTCGTTCCAGTCGACATGCCGGTCGTCGTGCCTGGCGCCATCTTCTTCCCTGCATGGTGAACTTTGTGGGTCGTCTGATGGGCCGTCGACATGGCGCTTGTGGCTGTTGGAGCGACGCTTAGGCCGATGGCGATAGCTCCCACAATGAGTGCCTTGAGCATGGCAAACCTCCGGTCGGCCTGCCCCAAAAAGAAAACCGGCGGATTTGTGAAAAGTTCCTTTTTCGCCTTGATTGCAGCCACCCAGCGCGCGTCGCTCATGCGTCGGCAGGAGGCCTCACAAGGCGCTGCGGCCCAGCCCACGAGTGTTGCTTCCGATGAGGGCAATCGCAAGCCCGTCCAGGAATCGGCGCCGGTTATTTTGGTCACTGACCGCCACTAGGCGCTTGCGATCCTCTCGACGACCGTGTGTGAAGTTAGCTTGACGGCACTTCTGACAGGTCGCCATGGCGGCCCGTTTCGTTTACCCGCCAACTGCGAGCGCGGCCTCGTTCTCGATTTGGCGCCGCAAGTTAGTTCGGGAGCCGGGCGTCGTCCGACGTCGGTCGAGCATTTCCGTTCGCGCCGATCTCGCAGGTCCTAGCCTGGCGTATCAGTCGGTCTCGCTCCGCGCCCGGGGCAACCGAATGTGCGCGCAGGCGCGCCGCAGCGGCCTGCTCGAGGAGCCGCTTTCGTTCGGCAGCGAAGTCAGTGTCGCGTCGCATCTTAGTCCCCGTCGACATTCTGAATCACAGATTAGGGTAGTAGAAGTGAGCACCCAGCACCGTCGCCCTTCGGCCACACTCAGGCGCATGACGTCCGCTTATCCACAGCGCGGAGCGCCAGGGCGCGAGCGCGGGGTGGATATCAGTGAGGATCTGCAAAAAGCGCTGGCGGCGACGCCGCGCAAGCATGTCTGCGTCATCACCACCGAGTTCGGGAAGCAGTTCACGGTCGACGGCTTCAGCGGCTTCATGCGCGATGCCATCAAGCGGGCAGGATCGGACGTCCGAGATCATGCGGGCGGCCGTCACGTACACGTCTCTCAACGGCGCCATCAACGGCGCATGGAGGGCGGAGCACACTGGCAATTCAACCGTTGCCGAGCCGGTTCTCACGCTGGCGGGGCGTAAGGCGTATGTCAGCCTATCGTGCAATCTGTCGTCGTCGTCGATTCCCCCGCGGGGTTGGCGGCTGCGAGGTCCGGTTCGGATTTGCCTCCAATGCCGGGCCTCGCTTCTTACCGCTGTTCAAGGCTCGCACAATGCCGATGCGAGCAAGCATCGTCGGACCGCCTTTCTCAGCGACCAGGATCAGCGCCTCCATCGCGGCCTGCCATTCCGGGCGATCGTGCACGGCCTTCGGCAGCTCGGCAATGTATTCGCCGGCATTGCGCAGCGTGGCCAGCTCTGTGTTCACAAGTGCACCGACCGGCGGGTTCGATTGCCCTAAAGGCCAATTTTACTCAACTCGCGGTGTGCTGCAAAAGGATGGCTGGCGCGGACCTGTTTCGCCAGGGGTCGCTAAGAGCCGGACATCGCTCATCGGGAAAAATAGGAACCGGGGCATCTCCAAGCATTTGTTGCGTTCTTGAAGCGTCCAGGAGTCTTTCATGCTGACAGCCGCAGAATGCCAAGCACTTGCCGACGAATACAGATCCCGCGCTCGGCAGCCTGAAATCTCGAAAGAGTGTGCCGCCATGCTCACGAATATCGCGCGAAGTTTTGCCGGTCTCGGGACCCAGCTTGATCGCCTCTCCGCCTACATGAGAGATGATTCAAACCGGAGACCACGTCAGTCGACTTCTGGTTTCAGCAACCGCACATAGGTCCCGCCTCTCGCGCAGCTCGAGCCAGCCGCGTTCGATTGCATGATTGATGCCGGCGCCAAACTCTTCGCCGCTGGCCTTCAGCGTATAGAGGAACGGGGCGTTGATCTTCTCGATATGAATGCGGCCGTCTTGGACGGCTTCGATGCCGGCGGCGATCTCGACTAGCACTACTTTGGCAGAATCTATTTGCGCCAGTGTTTTTCAAGGATTTGTTTTCGGCAGTATGGGCACCGCTGAGACGGCGGCCGAAGGATGAGATCGACGATGGCGTGACGTACGGCGGGCATGGTTGGCTGAGGCGGAGGTCCGTT
>NZ_JBBIAM010000179.1:0-14151 GCF_054185185.1 Bradyrhizobium sp. UFLA05-153 | reverse complement strand
TCGCCGGTACGAATCCTATTCGGTCCAAGAATTGCCGTCAGATCAGCCACAAGATTGGTCATGTCGAGCATCCATCTGGTCTAGTGGTTGAAGATCATCAAAATAGAGACGGCCTTGGTCGCCACCGCCAAAGCTCAGGGTCTCGCTGCCGCACCCCACCGTCGACAGTCACGTGAATCACCGTGATCTGTTCGCCGACCGCATCAACAATCTCTAGGGCCTCGACTGGCGCCGCGCGCGCTATCCAGGTTGTGGGCGGCCGGATAGCTTGCGAACACGGGGCCGTGGCCTGTTGCCAGATAGCGCCTAGCCGCCGTGCTCAGCTTCACTTTGAACCGTCCCAAGCTGCGTCGCTTATCGTTTTTCCGACGCAGAAACGGGCGGAGCGTATGACGTACCGAACCGCGAAATCGCCGTCTCTTTGCAGGTTATAAACTCAAGCAATGCTGGCACGCCTCGCTGCGTCTGCTCGATACCTCGCTTGATGGCTGGAACAATCTGTTCGGGTTCGGTCACGCGTTCGCCATAACCGCCGAAAGCATTCGCCATTGCCGCATAGTTGCCAGAGATATCGGTCGAGCGGAACTTGCGCGTGGAGATATCCATTACATCGATCTCCATCGCCATCGAGAAGTTGTTAAAGAGGATAGAAAGAATTGGAATTTTCTCGCGCACCGCAGTCTCGAAATCCATGCCGGTAAATCCGATAGCGGCATCGCCCCATACATTGATACATAGCTTGTCCGGATGGGCAAATTTCGCTCCCATCGCTAGACCCAGACCATAACCAAGCTGAGTGGTTTTGCCCCAGCCGATGTAACTTAGCGGGCTGGTCGATACCCAAAATGGGGAGAGAACATCTCGCGGCGTGCCCGCGTCGTGTGTAATGATGGTGTTGTCAATATCAACCGTGTGCATGAGGTCCCAGATAACGCGGTAGGGAGTCAGGGGCACTTCAGCAGATGTCAGCTTAGGCATCCACTCGCTGATCCACTCTTGACGCACCGCAGCGATCTCCTGCTGCACTGACCGCCAGGAGCGGCGGTGGGGGACAAGCTGTTCGACTTGATCACAGAGCGCCTTTAGCGTCAGTTCGGCGTCGCCGAGCAGTCCCAGCTGCACCCGCACATCCTTGTTTAAGTGCTTTGGATCCAAGGTCGCATGGATGATTGGCGTGCCCTTGGGCATTGCGGTGGCGAACCCGCTTTCGGTAAAGCTGCATCCGATGCCGAAAATGAGATCGGCCTTCTGCAGAAAGTGATAGACCGTCTTGGAGATTGCGGCGCCTCCGGATCCCAACGCGAGCGGATGGTTTTCCGGAAAGGCGCTCTTCCCTTGAAGGCTGGTCATCACTGGCGCGCCAAGATGCTCTGAGAGGCGCTGCAGTTGCGGCCACGCGCGAGCATAGTGAACCCCTTGACCTGCGTAGATCACAAGCCGCTTTGCTGCAACGAGCATTTCTGCCGCTTTAATTACCTCGCCCTGGTCTGGCGCGCAGCGCGCGATGACGACCGGCTCATAATCGAGCGGTTCCGGTACTTCTTCGTTCCAAACATCAATTGGAATTTCAACTACGACCGGCCCACCCCGACCGTTTCGAAGTTGTGAGAATGCACGGCGCATAATGTTTGGGACTTCAGTGCCGAACATTATCGATTCCACTGATTTCGTGAAGGTCCTCAGGCTAGCCACAGCGCTGAAGTTTGGTTCGACGTTTGTGTTCTTGCGCGCGTAGCCCATGGGCAATACGAGCAGAGGTACGGATTCACCATACGCCTGAGCTACAGCGCCCATGCCGTTCTCGATGCCGGGCCCGTGTTGTGTGAGGTAGACACCGATGCGACGCCCGCTTGTGACTCGCGATACAGCGTCAGCCATGTGGCCGGCAATGCGCTCGGCGCGACAAATCACAGGCCGGACATCTGCGTTCGCTGCGTACTCGGTGATGTAATTCAAAGGGTAAGCGAAAACTGCATCAACGCCCTCACGTTTGAGTATTTCTACGATTGCTTCACCCACCTTCATGGCGTTTTGCTCCTCATTGCTAGTTTCCTTCGCTAGGTAAGAGTCAGTCTTGAACTAACTCGATGATCTGCTGTCCGACTGCCGCCGCGTACGGCGACTTGGATGGGCAAGTCGGAGTCCTCCGTCCAGACGGTACGACATCCGCGAATGAGCGAACGACTTCGAGCCTTGTCTGATAGGCCTGCCTCCGCTCGACGGCGCAACTCACTCTGCACAATGTCTATTCTTCGACCGTTGCGATCGCGCGTCGTCACGTCGACAAATTGGCGGTAAACTAACTCGGCGCATCTCTGGAATGCGCAGCCGGCACGCCCTGCTGAAAAGATCAATCTACGACCGCTGCTCAGACTTCAGGGCTGACCATTTATCAGGGCACGTTCGGGAACATCATCGTCCGGGAGGTTCCATTTGCGCAAAACATTCTTATAAGTTCCGTCGGCGATGACGGCCGTCAGCGCCTTCTTAAGCACCTGTCCAAGTTCCGGGTCATCCTTTGAGAACCCAATTCCCTGCCAGTCGCCTCGGTTAACCCTTGCGACACTCAAGTAGCGATTAGCCTCGAGCGTGTTCTGGTAGGCCATGCTACCGGCTCCTGCTACAACCGCGTCTACGCGACCCTGGTTGACCTGCATCCGGCCATCTGCCACAGTGCTGCTCTCGACTAGGATGACAGAAGGCTTGCCGGCGTTGGTGCAATGCTCATCGCTCCATCTCGCTACTTGGGCAGGCCAAGAAGTCCCGCGTGCTACTGAGACACGTTTGCCACATAGCGCTTCCTGGTTCGTGAACCTGCCGGCGATCTCGCGTAGCGCAAAGAATACCGAGTATTCATTGTAGTAATCTAGGAAGCTAACGCTTTCTCGGCGCGCAGGCGTATCTGCGATATCGACTATAACGTCAGCACGCTTCGTTAGAATCGTACTGAGGTGCTGGTGAAAGCTGTCTTCGATCCAGTTAACTTTCAAGCCAAGTTTCGCCGCCATGGCATCCAAAAGATCGATATCAAATCCAATGATCTTGTTGGTCGCCGGGTCCTTAAATTTGAAGGGCGGATATTTCGGGTCCACGGCCGCATTGATAACGGTCTTTCCGGATTGCGCGTAGGCATTTCCTGCCGCAAGTCCGAGCGCGATGGTGAACGCGCCGATTGCAATGCGCACTGCTCTCGAGAGCATAGTCAATGTCTCCTTTCGTATTTTCCATACAGTAGATTGCGACGTCACCGGAGCACGGCCGAGATGAAGTCGCGCGTGCGCGCGTGGGCTGGGCTGCCAAGAACCTGGGCGGGCGCCCCGCTTTCGATCACCTGCCCCTGGTCCATGAACAGCACCCGGCTTGCTACTTCACGGGCGAAGCCCAGTTCGTGCGTCACGACGATCATCGTCATTCCAGTTCGCGCGAGATCGCGCATGACGGCTAGCACCTCGCCGACCAGCTCTGGGTCCAGCGCAGAGGTGGGCTCGTCGAACAACATGAGCGACGGCTTCATCGCCAGCGCGCGCGCAATCGCCACACGTTGCTGCTGGCCACCCGACAGCTCGACCGGGTAGGCGTCGCACTTGTCCTTCAGACCGACGCGCGCGAGCAAAACACGGGCTTCGGCCTCGGCTTGCTTGCGGTCGCGCCTGAGTACTTGAACCGGCCCCTCAATGACGTTTTCCAGTGCCGTCTTGTGCGGAAACAAGTTGAAGCGCTGGAAAACCATGCCCGTGACCTGCCGCTGTCGCGCGATTTGCCGCTCGGAAAGTTCGTAGATCTTGTGGCCAACACGGCGGTAGCCGACCAGTTCGCCATCTACCCACAAGGCACCGCTACATGGAACTTCCAACTGGTTGATGCAGCGCAGAAACGTGCTCTTTCCCGAGCCCGAAGGGCCAATGACGCAGAGCACTTCGCCGCGATTGATCTCCAGATCAATGCCCTTGAGTGCCTCGAACGTGCCGTATGCCTTGCGCAGGCCAACGGCCTTGACAATCGGATTCATGACTTTTCTCGTCGATCAGCGTGACTTCAGTGAACGCCCCGCGCCGCGTGCGAAGTGCCGCTCGATTCGAGTTTGCAGTGAAGACAGCACCGTGACCACGACCAAGTACCAGAACCCGGCGACGATCAGGAGTTCAATGACGCGGTTGTTCGCAAAGTAGATGTTTTCAGCGCTGTGCAGGATTTCAGAGTACTGGATCACGCTCGCGAGGGACGTGCCCTTCACCATGCCGATGGTCTCGTTGCCAACCGGCGGGAGAATCACGCGCATCGCCTGGGGCAAGATGATTCGACGCAGCGCCTGCAGCCGGGGCATGCCGATCGCCTTTGCCGCTTCGTATTGCCCCTGATCGACCGACAGCAAGCCGGCCCGCACCACCTCTGACGTATAGGCACCTTGATTGATGCCCAGGCCGAGCAGTGCTGCGACAAACGGCGTGATCACCTCGACGGTGCGCACTTCGAAGAGATCCGGAAAACCGAGCCTTGGAAAGACCAGCGCAAGGTTGAACCACAGCAACAGTTGCAGCAGAAGTGGCGTTCCGCGGAAGAACCACACGTAGCCGCTCGCCGCCCAATTGACGACCGGATTGGTCGACAGCCGCATGACCGCAACCGTCACCCCAATTGCTATGCCCAGCAGCATGGCCAACACCGTCATCACCACCGTGTTGACAAGGCCGCGAAGGATTACATCAGCGGTGACGTAGCGACCAACTATCGGCCATTCAATCTGACCGCCAGCAAACGCCAGGGCAATCCAGACGCCGATCGCAATGACAATCGCCCCACTGACATAGCGTCCCAAATGCGTCCGCGACACGTGCTCAAAACGGGAGATATCGTCCGCGACGCGCTCTCGCCCGCTTCTCGCTGATGTTTCGCTCAGCAACATTGGTAGACCCGTCTCCTGCTGATGCCACCGGGTGGACGCCGTTGGCTTAGCGCCGCTGAATGGACCACTGTAGTGTCGCGGCTGCTTATTAAGCCCTTGGGTCGGAAGCATAAAGCACTGACCTAATTAAAAGCTGCGGAAAGGAGCCAAAAACGTCGAATTTCTGCGGGCGCAGGCAGGTTTTCTGCGGTATGCGGCACTGACCACCGACCGAGCACGAGAAATGATGGATCTAATGGGCTTCCGGGTCGCGGTCGCGGCGGGTCACGAAGACTCAGCGCACGGACCGCAGGCTGATTGCCGTATCCCCTACGTGACGCGAATCGTGAGCTATGCGGGATTTTGGGTGATGAGGTGATCAGGCGGCGTAGTTTGCCAGCAATTGGATGACCTCGATGCCGTTGTTGAATCTGACAACTGCAATCAGCTTCGGCAACCGATTTGTGCCTTTGAGCCGCTGCCAAGTTTTGGATGCGGTGATAACCAGCTTGAACACCATCAGCCTGGCGGTCGTTGACGACGGTGATCCTTTCGTCCGCACGGTTCTGTTCCGCACGGTCGCGAACACGCTTTCGATGGGGTTGGTAACCGGTATGAGATTTCTCGGTCCCAACGTTCCGCTGCGGTGTTCTACATCGTGGCGTATGGTGCGACCATCGGGACAGAGGCACCGGGAGCACGAAGTGCGGGCAGGCCGATGCACGCGATGAGCCCAGAGCTCGTGTCAGTAGCTGGCCGCCACTCGCCCGGTCGCGCTGAGAGCGCGAATCCGTAGCTGTCGTGTCGCCCGCCGCTCCCGCTATAATCAACGAAAGGGAGGACGCGCAGATGCCACGCGTGATTGGTATTGATGTTCACCGAACCTTCGGCGAGGTGGTAATCTGGGAAGACGGCATCCTTCGACATGCCGGCCGGGTCGACATGACCCGGACCGCCCTTAAGGAATGGGCAAGAGTCTGCGGTCGACCGATGAAGTGGTGATGGTGATCGAGACGACCGGGAATAGCATGGCGGTGTCGCGGGTGCTGGCGCCATTCGTGGCGCTTGTGATTATCGCCAATCCTTTGCAGGTGAAGGCGATCGCTCAGGCGCACGTCTAGATTGACAGGATCGACGCGGGTACACCCGCCAGCCTGCAAGCGGCAGGCTACCTGCAGCAGATCTGGACGCCTGATGCGGAGACGGAACGTAAACGTAGAGTGGTGGCGCGGCGCTACCAAGTCGTGCGGCGTCGCACGCGGCTCAAGAGCGAAGTGCATTCGATCCTGCATGCGCAGCTTCTCCCAAAATGTTCGCATGCCGATCTTTTCAACGCCTGCGGTCGGGCGTGGCTGGCCGCTCAACAGTTGCCGGACGATGAGCGCGCGGCGATCTGCACGTTCGTGAGCTCGACCGGCTCGCGGGAAGACTTGGCCCTGCTGGACCGCGAGATCGCGCAGGACGTAATCGACGATTCCGCGGTCAACAGATTGATGACGACCACCGGGCTGAACCTAGCGGTCGCCGCCGGGATCGTGGCGGCGATCGGCGACATCAGCCAGTTCAGCAGGCCGCAGAAGCTGGTGAGCTATTTCGGTCTGAACCCGCGGGTGCGGCAGTCGGGACTGGGAGTTGCCCATCACGGCAGCATCAGCCGCCCAGCGCTGGTCGCCAACAAGACCGCGCGACGCAACTTCAAACCGGACATCCGAACAGAAGGCAACCGGCGTGGACCCGCCTATGCCTACAACATCAAGGCGCTGCGCGACCGCGAGATGTCGATTGCCGCCCAGGCGTAGCGAAGCTACGAACGGTTCATGTCGCAATGGAAAGCGCGGTGGCCAAAAACCGGCCCGCGGGCGCCTCAGTTTGGAAAGACAAGATAGGCAGTCCGGTGATGCTTGCAGCCAATGCGCGTCACGCTTCGCCACCAGGTCGCCCGCGCCCAACAAACATAATCGCAGCTGACGGCAGCTTCCAGCCAGGCCAGTCCCGTTCCGTGCTCGGATCGGTCAAGGCCAAGCCTTTGCGGCGGCCGCAAATGCGGCCAGCCTTGACTGCCCTGCCCGCGGCGGCTGAGTGATCGGTGGCCGGGACGGAAGAATAACGGCCTGCGCGACCGAACAAAAGAATGGACTTACAGCGATTTTCGTCGTCGTCGTCTCGGTCATGAAGAAATCGCTTGTCCATCTCATCCGTCTTGTAGATCATCTTGCGGATGCCCGGCGCGAAGGCGAAGTACGGGCCACGTGCTCCCATGCATTGCGCCAGATCTCGCCGATGGCGGGATAGCGCTCGCCCCATTCGGCCTCGAACTCCGCAAGCCTGAGTGCCGCCGCGTCGGCGCTCTCCGCCCGATAGATCGCCTTGATCGAGGGCAGGATCGCCTTGCGGTGGAAGGCAAGGCTGTCGCGGATCAGGTGCACGATGCAGGTCTGCACCAATGTCTGCGGGGTAGACCGATGTGATCGCCTCGGGGAAGCCCTTCAGTCCATCGACGACGGCAATCAGGATGTCGTTGACACCGCGCACCTTCAGCTAGTTGACGACCCGCAACCAGAACGTGGCGCCTTCGGTCTGCTCGATCCAGAGCCCGAGCCCATCCTTCTCGCCGTCGCCGTTGTAGGCGAGCGCACGCGGAATGCCAGCCGTCGGATGGGCCGGGTGGATTTGCTAACGTCGGCAGGGGTCGATACGCAACGCGACCTGGAACCGGTCGGTGGGTCATCGGGAATTACCTTCTCGTCGAGAAGGCTCAGATTCGCGCTTAAACGTCGGATCAATGGGATCAGCTTACGTGCACTGATGCGCGGCAGATCGTCCGCGTTCAGGCGAGACGCGATCGGCGTCTCGGCAAGATCGTCGACGCGATCCGAAGCGCCCGCCACCGTCCATCAGCAGCGCGACAACGACGTAGGCGGGACCGATCCCGGACCCAAGCCGGTGCCCGAACAGAAAATGATTCGGGTCGGTGATCGTGAAGTGAGACACGACCCGTTCCGAAATAGGGGTACTCTGTCGTGTTCGGCGAAGCGAAGATGACCACGGCGCGGCTGCACCCTCTCACGCACCACTGTCACATCGTCTAGACTGGCAACGACAGCTACCGCGTCACGCAGGCCCCGACGAGTACGAAAAAGCGCTTCCGTGCGCGCGAGAGTGAATGCAAGGCGGGCAGGCCGCCGTCCACCAGCAGCAAGCCCGAGTGACACAGCGCCGCGCCCGGGGGCAAACTGCTACGGCTACGCCCTCGCGTTCTCCCCCGCGCGACGAACGACCGCCAACTCAGCCTAGGAAAGAACAGGAAGCTACAGTTGTCCACAGCCGGCGGACGCAACGTCGTCATCCGGCCCGAGTCAAAGTTCGCTCGGCAGGGGCAACATTGGATCGGCGCCGACACCAGAGACAGTTGTCGTCGATCCGATTTTCGCATTTGGCTGGCCAATCGCCTGCACGACGGCGGAATGCAGCGCACCTTGCCACGTTCCTCGATCAAGCTGCAGTTCCACTAGCTCGCAGCGCAGTTATTTCGTCGCCGCGGAAGCCAAACCGCGCCAGCACTTCGTCAGTATGTTCGCCTAGCATTGGAGCGCGTGTAGTTGAGTTATCCCCGATCCCCATCTGCACCGCCTTATCCATGCTGCGGTATTTGCCGATGCGAGGGTGCTCGTGATCGACGATAAGCTCCTGCGCCAAGATCTGTGGATCGTCGAACATATCGTCGATGGTGCGAACGGCGATGCAAGGCACCTCGCCAAGCATCAACTGCTCCCATTCGAGGGCAGTGCGCCGCATCAGCGCTTCTTTGAGGCGAGGGAGGATCTCGTCCGAATGGTCATACCGTTTCTGGACCGTGTCGTACCGGGAGTCCTGCGCGAGCTCCGGAAATCCCATGAAGCCACAGAGCGCCTTCCAAAACGCGGGGGTGCTCGACTGCAGATAGAGATAGCCGTCTTTGGTCGGAAATGCTCCTGAGACCCTACCTGGCTCCGATTCTTTGGGCACGTAGCGCGATTCGCTCGCCGCCCATATGAAGCGGCCAGCCTGTAACGCGATCGCCGAGCGCATCAGGGAGAGTTTCACGTGCTGTCCTTCGCCTGTCCGCGTCCGATGGACGAGCGCAGACGAAACAGCGAAAGCGATAAGAGAGGACGCGTAATAGTCCACGATCGAGCCGCGCAATATCTGCGGCTGTTCTGTGCTGCCCCCTTGGATATGGGCCAGGCCGGTGAAGCACTGCAGCATCTGGTCATAACCAGGATGATCCTGCAGAGGGCCGTTGTCTCCGTAGCCCGTCAGCGAGCAGTAGATCAGATCGGGCCGTCGAGCTCTTAACGTTTCGTAGTCGATGCCGAGCGACCGAGGAACCGCCGTGCGGAAGTTGTGCACGACGACATGAGCCTGCTCAACCAGCCGATAGAACGCGGCTCGCCCCTCAGCATGCTTCAAATTGAGAACAATCGAGCGCTTGTTCCTGTTCACTCCCAAGAAGGCTCTGTACTCTCCATCCAAATTTGACGGATAGTATCGATGCATATCTCCACCTGGAGGCTCGATTTTAATGACTTCGGCTCCGACATCACCAAGCAACGCGCAGCCATACGGCCCCGCGACGTAGCTCGAAAGATCGAGGACAACTATATCTTGAAGAGCGCTAGCGATTTTTCGCATCTGGTTTTCCGATTAGAGAAGTAACAGCGACCCCGGCAGGACACAGCTTGATCCGCGAGTTCACCGCGATTCCGATCGCGTTTAATACGCGGGGACCTCAAGCTTCGGGACGTTACCCACGTCAATCCCGGCTACCTCTGCCCTTCTAAGAAGGGTCATGGCGCACCGAACATGCGCATAGTCAACCATCGTCGATCCGTGCCGGACCGCGGCCTGCCCCTGGGCGACGGCTGCGGCCATGGCGGACACAATCGCGCGCGCCTCAACAATCTCAGCCTGAGACGGCGAGTAGACCTCGTTGATGATCGGAATGTGGCTAGGGTGAATCGCCGACGCCCACGACGCCCCCAGGCGCTTGGACCTTTCGCCGATCCGCCGTACCAAGTCGAGATCATCCAACCTCGTTGTCATGGCGCCTTCGACGTGCACGATTCCGGCGGCCCGGGCCTGCAGTACGGAATTCACCCCAAAGCAAGTCCCCTCAGCCGAAGGCTCATCAACGTACTGCAGGCCAAGCGACCGGTAGGAGTCGCCACCTGTCAGCGGCCCGCTAGCCGAGCCAGCGCGCTTCACCCGTGGAGACGCCATGCATAGATCATAGAGCCTGTACATCGCCACAGCGGTTTCCGCGTACGGACAGATCTCGATCCGGCCGACCGGCAGGCCACGAGACCTCTCGAATTCGCCAAGAACCAAGTCCAGAGCGGCAACATCCTCCGGGTCTTCAATCTTGGAGAGCATCACGCCGTCGAGGCCATCGACGACAACTGCGTCGAGATCTCCTACCAGCCAGCCCGTTCGCCATCCATTGAGCCTCACGAAGCGACCGATAGACTTGGTGGAAAGCTGCCCAATCGCTTGCCTGACGGCCTCCCGAGCAGCGGGTTTTTCAGCGATCGGGACCGAGTCCTCAAGGTCGAGGATCAGCGCATCCGGACCATATTTCGGAGCCTTTAGCATCCAATCGAGCTTTTGGCCAGGAACGAAAAGCATCGAGCGATACGCCTTCGCGTCTCGAAAGGTTTGAGGCATTGGCGGCTCCTTAAAAGTTAGATGTCCTGCCAAAATCCGGCTCAGACGCCGAATCTCGACCGTCAGCTAGGTTATCTCGCTCGTCCGAGCGGCGCGCTGCGTTTGTCCGGGTTGAGACGCCGCAATCGTGTGCTCGATCTTGTTCGAGCGCGCAAATCCGGCGGCGCGGCCCCCTCGCGGGCGCCAGTTAATCGAAATTGTCGGCGACGGTCTGGTCGATGAGGCCGTTGTCGTATGGGCGATCGGCAGCAGGACTTCGCGAGCTATGCGGGATTTTGGGTGACGAGGTGATCAGGCGGCGTGGGTTGCCGGCATTTGGGTGACCTCGATGCCGTCGTTGAATCTGACACCGGCGATGAGCTTCGACAACTGATTTGTGCCTTTGAGCCGCCGCCAGGTCCTTGATGCCGCCGTGACCAGCTTGAACACCATCAGCCTGGCGGTGGTCGGCGACAACGAGCCCTTGGTTCGCACCGTTCTGTGCCGCACGGTTGCGAACACGCTCTCGATGGGGTTGGTCGTGCGCAGATGATCCCAATGCTCGGCCGGGAAGTCGTAGAAGGCCAACAGTGCATCGCGATCCCTGATCAGGCATTCGACAGCCCGGCCGTATTTGGCGCGGTATTTCTCGGCGAAGATATCGATCGCTGCTTCAGCGGACGCCCGGTTCGGTGCCCAATAGACTTCGCGCAGATCCTTCTTCATGGTGGCCTGCACCGAGAGCGGGACCTTGTCCAGGACATTCACGGTCTTGTGCACCCAGCATCGTTGGTGCCGCGTCCCGGGAAAGACCTCGTCGAGCGCCTTCCAAAATCCGAGCGCGCCGTCGCCGACGGCGATTTCCGGGGCGATCTGCAACCCGCGCCGCTTGACGTCGATCAGGAGCTCGCGCCAGCTCTGCGCTCTCTCGCACGCCGACCTGAAAGCCGATCAGTTCCTTCTTGCCTTCCGGCGTCGCACCGATCAGCACCAGCATGCACTCGCCGTGGTCTTCCATGCGGGCCTGCAGGAAGACGCCATCGGCCCACACGTACACATAGCGCCTCGCCGACAGATCGCGCCTCTGCCAGCGCTCGTATTCGCTTTGCCACTCGGACGTCAGCCGGGAAATCACCGCGGGCGACAGGTTGGGCGCGTCCCTGCCCAGCAACGCCGTCAGCGCCTTCTGGAAATCGCCGGTCGAGATGCCCCGCAGGTAGAGCACCGGCAACAGCGCATCCAAGCTCCGGGTCCGCCGTGCCCACAGCGGAAGGATCGCCGAGCTGAACTGGATTCGCTCGCCATCGCTGGCCGCTCCACGGTCACGAATCTTCGCTCGCGCGACCTCGACCGGGCCGACCCCGGTTTGGATCGTTCGCGTCGGGCCGAAACCTTGCCGCACCACACGGGCGCGTCCGTCGGCAAGCTTCAAATCCTTCACGGTGGCAAGAAACGTCTCGACTTCGACCTCGACGGCCTGCGCCAGAAGCTGCCGCGCACCCGCGCGCAGGATATTGGTCAGTGGATCATCGATCTCTTCGGGCTGACGAAGTGGGACAATGTTGCTAGTCTCGTTCATGGCGTATCGCTCTCCTTGAGAGGTTCTGGCCGGCTCGACACCCGCCTCGATACGCCGCCTATCTCAGGCCGTCATCACCCACTTTCCAGCATAGCTCGGACTTCGCCCCCGGGGGGATCTGGCTGAGCAGGCGCGGCCGCGTTGCGGCAGTTTATGCGGTTAGCCTTCGCCCATTTCAATTAATTGAGAAGGGGCTCGGTGCTCACCCCTTTCGAGGAGGTTTGTGGCGGCGGGACCCGGCTTGCGGAAGGCCAAAGCTGGCTGGCGCGCGGCGCGATAACAGCTGGTCGACATCGCGAGCAAAGCGCCTCCTGCGAGCCGAGCGATATCTTCGCAGTCTTGCGTCACCTCTTCCTGGCCACCATACAGCCGTGAAGGTGGCGGAGTCGATTGCACTTTCAGCTTCGAGAGCATTTTCCGGTCTGATTGAATCGCGAGGGATTACCACGCCGATGCGGATCTGATTCAAGCTTCGTGCTGGATCGGAGGCCAGCACGGATGGCGCTTTCGATTGATCATCGTGACCGTTCGGAGCCGAGCGCGAGTAATCGCTCGCGATTCGCCTCCCTCAGAGTCGTCTCCGGCTTGGCTAAACGCACCGCGCTCATCCTCGAGCGCCCGGACAGCCAGCAGGCGTTCATTCCAACGTCGCTCCAACTTGCCGGCTACCAAGCGATGGTCGGGATCGACGGTCTCATAGTGCCGACGAGCACGAGTGGCCTCATAGCGCCCTTGCTCCAGAGCCAGTTAAAGTTGATGCAACTTCTCGGCGTGCTCACGCGCGCCTCCATGGCAGCCAGCGCAGCCTTGAACCGAGCGGCTGCAAACGTGCGATGACTGTGTACGACCCATACGCAGGGCGCCGAATGAGATGCATGGGTCTCCGCCATGGTTGATCTGGCTACCGCCGCAATGATAACGCCCAATAGTGTTGTGCGCGCCACCGTAGGCAACGTGAAGTTTGCCACCACACTGACCGGAACGGAGAAGCCTTGGAAGAAGGGCCTCGCCGCAGCGGACCGAGCCACGACTCATGAAGCTCTTCCCATTGGCATTACCGGTGATCAAGCGCTGATTCCTCTCGAACTCCGCCCCCGCGTCGGCAGCGGCGGCCGGCCCGACTTGTCCTCGTAGACCGTACCGAACCGCTCCTCGAGGAACGACCAGTCGATCGTCCGCGAAAGCTTCACCAGGGCATGGTCCATGTCGATGATCGCATCCAGCCGCGAGCGCAGAAGGTCGGCCTGTCCGCCGTCCCGTCGTTCCTTCGGTCGCATCGTCCCGTCCGATGCGACCACGGAATCACGACCAGCGATTCGAAGGTATCGCAAAAATGAAATTGCAAGCTTTTGGCCTTCGAACCCAAAAGCTTGCAATCTCAAACCTCGCTCCGCTCCAAAATCGACTCCCGCTCAACCGCTTGGGAGATTCTTCACGGCCGACTCACTAGGCGCTGCTGGCCGTCAGGTGGCGTAGTCCGGACTGATGCGGTCGAGGCGGCGCTTAAGCGCCGCCCACGGGCGCCGGTTAATCCAGCCGCGGTCCTGGCTGAACTGGGCCGCCGTCTGAGTAGCGACTTCATGGGACGGCAGAGTGATCATCTGACCGCCTTGGATGCGACAGAGTGATTTCGTCGAACATCATGCCGTACTGATTGAGGAGGAGACGATGCTCCTTGCCAGGCAGTCGTGCCGACAAATGCGTATAGATTAGGTCGTCCATGCCGAATTGGGCTACGAGGCGGTAGGCCGCCGTTAGATCGCAGGGGATCCGCCATTTCTCAGACTTGATGTTGTGCACGTGTTCGCGGGTTTCGTGATTGCATCAAGCTGTTGGGCGAGAGCACTGGATTGTCTCCGTCACAAATGCGAATGACATGATTTGCTGGATTTTTAAGGACCGCCCTTTTTCAGGTTTCCGGCGCTAGACTAGCTAGTACGAGGCAGTCCTCCGGTCGAATTTCCATCCGGACGCTTTCGCCGTCGCGTGCGAAGCACTGGCCGTTGTT
>NZ_JBBIAM010000178.1:0-14165 GCF_054185185.1 Bradyrhizobium sp. UFLA05-153 | reverse complement strand
TGAGGCGTGTTGTTGAGAACTGTCCTTATGGACAGTGATAGGCGCAGTGCCCAGGTCGAGCGGCTTGAAGTGGTGGAGACGGGCCGGCGGCGGCGCTGGTCCGAGGATGAGAAGCTCAAGATCGTCCTGGAGAGCTTACAGGCGCCGCGCCAAGTCGCGGCAACAGCTCGGCGGTATGGCGTTTCGCGCTCATTGCTGCTGCGATGGCGACGCTCGTTTCGGCCGGAGCCGAAGGATGCCGCCGATCAGCCTGGCTTCGTACCGGCGATTGTGGTCGCGGAATCAGAGCCGACGCCTTGTCCAGTCGCGTCAGCCAGCAGCGGCGGGTCGATCGAGATCGAGTTTGCGACCGGGGCTCGGATGCGGATCACGGGTGCGGTCGACGCGGCGACGCTGAAGGCCGCCCTGGCGGCGCTGGCAGATGGACGCCTACGGTGATCCCCATTGCGTCGGGCGTGCGGGTGTGGATTGCGACCGGCCACACCGATATGCGTCGCGGCATGAACTCGCTGGGCTTGCTGGTGCAGGAAGCCTTCAAGCGAGACCCGCACGGCGGCGACCTCTATGTGTTCCGTGGCAAAAGCGGCAAGCTGATCAAGATCCTTTGGTACGATGGACTAGGCATGTCGCTCTACGCCAAGCGGCTGGAGCGCGGCCGGTTCCTATGGCCGTCGTCAGCTGATGGCGTGGTGACAATCACCCCAGCCCAGCTTGGCTACCTGCTGGAGGGCATCGACTGGCGGCTGCCGCAACATACCTGGCGACCGCAGGCGGCGGGCTGATCGCCGGGATTTGAATCGGTGGCAGGATCAGCGGTTCAGACAGAGATCGCGTCTTGTGATTCTCTGGTCGGCGATGGGCGCTCATGATTCTCTTCCCGACGATGTGACCACGCTGCAGGCGATGCTGCGCGCCGAGCGAGCGGCCCGGTTGGCCGCGGAAGCCGAGGCCCAGGCGGGGACCTTGCTGATCGAGAAGCTCAAGCTCACGATCAAGAAGCTGCGGCACGAGCAGTTCGGACAGTCCTCCGAGCGAGGCGCATTGCTGGACCAGCTCGAGCTACAGCTCGCCGACCTCGAGGAGAACGCGGCGCAAGCTGAGACCGAGGCGCAGATGGCAGCCGAGAAGATTGCGGTGCCCTCGTTCGAGCGCCGCAAACCAGCCCGCCGGCCGCTGCCGGAGCATTTGCCGCGGGAGCGCATTGTCTATCCAGTGCCCGCCACCTGCCCATGCTGCGGCGACAGTCGATTGCGCAAGATTGGCGAGGACGTGACCGAGACGCTGGAGCTCGTTCCGCGCCAGTGGAAGGTGATCCAGCACGTACGCGAGAAGCTCGTCTGCCGGGCCTGCGAAGCGATCACCCAGCCGCCGGCTCCCTCGCATCCGATTGCGCGCGGGCGTGCCGGGCCCAAGCTGCTGGCCCATGTTCTGTTTGCCAAGTACGGCCTGCACCTGCCGCTTAATCGTCAGAGCGACGTTTACCAGCGTGAAGGCATCGACCTCGACGTATCGACGCTCGCGGACTGGGTGGGTGCCTCCGCCGCAACCCTGATGCCTCTGGTCGATGCGATCCGGAGCCACGTCTTCGCAGCCGAGCGCATCCATGCCGATGACACCACCGTGCCGGTCTTGGCCAAGGGCAAGACCCGGACCGGCCGGCTCTGGACCTACGTGCGCGACGACCGTCCGTTTGCCGGCCCAGATCCGCCGGCGGCCGTGTTCTTCTACTCGCCCGATCGTGGCGGTGCGCATCCGGAGCAGCATCTGGCGGGTTATGCCGGACTGATGCAGGCCGACGCCTACGCCGGCTTTGGCAGGCTCTACGAGGCCAATCGCAAGGGCGGCCCGATCATCGAGGCCGCGTGCTGGGCGCACGGCAGGCGCAAGTTTTTTGATCTCGCGCGGCTCACCAAAGCGCCGGTCGCGGCCGAGGCGGTCAAACGCATCGATGTTCTGTTCGCCATCGAGCGCGAGATCAGCGGTCTTGCGCCGCAAGAGCGTCTGCGCGTGCGCCACGAGCGTAGTCGCCCCTCGATCGTTGAGCTGGAGGCCTGGCTGCGTGAGCAGCGCGCCAAACTCTCCAAAAACAACGACACGAGCAAGGCGATCAATTACTGCCTCAGCCGCTGGGATGCATTCACTCGCTTCCTCGATGATGGGCGCTTGTGCATGTCGAACAACGCTGCAGAACGCGAGCTACGGGCCGTCGCTGTCGGAAGACGAAACTGGACCTTCGCCGGGTCCGATGAGGGCGGCCGACGAGCCGCAACCATCTACACCCTCATCGCCACCGCCAAGCTCAACGACGTCGATCCACAGGTCTGGCTCGCCGACGTGCTGGCGCGCATCAACGATCATGCTATCCAGAGGCTCGCTGAGCTTCTGCCCTGGAACTGGCGAAAGCCAATGCCGAGCCATATCGAAGCGGCGTGAGCCAGGAGGCCACATGAGAGCGAGCGGTCTGTCCGCGGCAGATAAATCGGCGGTGACGGCCGCCTGCCAGCAGCTGATCGACGACTTTCTGAAGCCCCGCTTCCTGCCCACTATCCGGCCGACGCAGTTCAACTATCCCATCGATATCCTGGGAAAATGGCACGGCACCAAATACCGCTTCGTTCAACGCTACCGCTCCGGCTTCCCGGAGAATCTCGGAGAAGAGTTCGACGCCCCCTTCGCCCGCCTCGACTGGATCAGCCGCAACCACTTCGATATCCAGTGGCACCGGCACACTGGAGAATGGTTCTGCCGGCATCGCGGCCTCACGCTCGACGAAGCGATCGACACCCTAAGATCCGACGGATTGCTCCATCCACCTTGAACGCCGGACCTCAAGCCTAGGTAACCCGCGGTCCTCGCCGGATGGATACGCGCCGTGATCGACAGCGACTTCGCCGCCAGCACCACCGGTTACGACTACCCGACCATGACGAGATGCCAGTAACGACCGCAGACCAAGGCGGCCGGCGCCCCTGGGCGCCTATGGCCGCGCATCAGACTCCGGCCGATTCTGCACACCAAGGGCAGCTTTGATCTGGCTCAATGGTCTGCTCCCGCTCAGGCGCCTGCTTCGAGATGGGCGGGAGCCGGAGGCGCAACATGACGCGCGACCGAACACGGATGATCCATTTGCTGTCCTGGATACTGGCCGCGGGCGGCTTGGTGGTCCTAATATCTGTTTTGTGGTGAGCCGGGGCAGCCCTTCGATGGTCTGATCATGGTTGGCCGAGGCACAAACGAACCTACAAGTCGGTTCTGCCAGATCTTCATGGGCCTATACTCGCCCTGATATGGGCGCCCATACTCTGGTTCATGGTGAACCTGTTTCTAGCATTCCCTAAAGGATAGCCCGCCAGCGGCTGGCGGTTTCGCTTCCTGCGCGATCGGTGCGGGCTCGCAACGGTGCATTGTTTGCGCTCGGCCGCCGCGGCAGTGGCCTCGCGTGCTTGGACCAAGGGGCCCCGAAAGAACACGCTCCCAGGCTGGAATGCGAGGCTCCCCGCAAGGGACACAGCCGACAGATGCCCCGGTGACCGGCCGGACACGGCGACGACCTGACCGCCACCCATGACACCTTCACGCAGTGGATTTTGTGTTTCTCGGATATGGACTGCCCCGGAACGAATGTTCACTTTTGGACTTAAGCCCTCACTTGAAGGCGTTGAGCAATGGCCGAAAAGGACCAGGACCAGTTGCCTCCTCAGCAGACACAGGATCAGAAGCGCAAGGATCGCCTCAGATTGCGATTCTTTGAGCTTAGAAGGAACGAGACCTTCGGAAGCAGATTGTAAATACGTTACCTGATCCCCGAGTGTCAGGGCCCCGCGTGAATGGCCCCAGCTTTCCCCCCTGAGCTGGGGCCTGTTCTTTACTGTCCACCATGCCCGCAAATGAGAAGCGAAACTTCTGTAACGGTGAGGCTCTCAACAAATTCTGCTGCGTTATTACAATTCCCTCGTGCACCGGGGATCTAATTTTGATGCTCCCTCCGTGCAGTCACATAGCCGTTTTCGCGATGTTCGATCTCACGCACCTTGCGGGCATATGTCAGGTATTTGCTGATTAGATCATAGTCGTTGGGATTAAAGCGGATTTGCTTTTCCATTGCGGCGAGATCTTCGCGCAGCGCGGCAGCGTCCAACATCGTAGTCCCTCCTTCGCAATGTACAAACGACGCCAATGGGAGCGGAGCTCTTGCTGCTAACTTGCCTAAGGAAGCGCTTCACCGCGAGTGACAAGCTCTGTCCTATGTCACCTGCACGTTTTAAGGAAGCCCGCCATTCGCGACGGGCTCAAGGCTGAGGGAGAAAGCGCCATGAAGGACGCCGCAAGAGCCTACGACGAGTCGCGCGAATGCGGTGTGTCGCGATCGACACTGTGGACAACAAAGCATTGCTGTCATCTACCGACATACCGCGTAGACACACGCGGCCGTGCGCGTCCTTAACCTTCATCCCTTACGGATTCGTGTTGTCGCGCAACTGCAGTTCCAGGTACGTCTCTCGTCGCCGAGCGGGATGGTCTGATGCTCGACCTGCGTACTCGCGAGGTTAGGGGCCGATAGAGGTTGGCGGCGGAAGCTCGTCACGCTACGCGATGCTGGCGAGTACATCGCCGCGCTGCCGAAGGCGGTGCATGATCGGCCAGAATGGCAGGCCGCCATGGAGGCGCTGATCCTGGTCGCAGAGCGAGCCAGCCCGACGATGTTCGCCCGCATCGGCATCATGCGCGCCTTGAACCGTGGGAGGGTGGCTCGATGTCGCGCCAGACCTCGCAGCTACGAACACTTGGACCGTCGTCGACACGAAGCGATTTCCGTTTGGGAGCAGCGAACGCCCATAAGATGTTGAGCTAACTGTGTTGCGCAGCAACGCCGCCGTTCATGTCACAATTCCCGCATTGATTTATGTCAACAGTGGTGCACGTACCACAAGTAAGAAGGGGCTAAAATACAACCCCCACTTGGGTGTCGCCGCGATCACCCTGCTCTGCTTTTGCGATCCGAAGCCAATTCCACGGATGCTGGCGCACTTATTGTCCGACAGGTAACGGCCTCTGTTTTTTTCAGGGGAGGATAGCAGTGGCGTGGAGTAGAGTGTTTGATTTTACCGAACCGTCGGCGTGCTCCGCAGTCATTCGGTCTGCACAACTCGAACTGATCCCGACCGTGAGGGGACGTTTCCATGCCGAGATCACACAGATCGGCATGAACAGGCTCCTGGTTCATCGGTTCCATGTGTCCCTTCCTCAGGTCAACACTGTCGCGGTCAAGCCCGGGCGTAGATCGATCGGCTTTCTTTCCGAACCCGGTTCGTCACGATTCCTGCACTGTGGCGTCGAGGTTTTGCCCGGCGACATCATAGTGAACCGGTCCGATGTCGTACACCAACGATCCGACGCTAACCTTCACTACGGAACAATGTCTCTTCCGATTGATGATCTGGATGCTGCTGCTGAGACAATAATCGGCCGTGAGTTTCCGAAAACGCGGCAAACGCAAATCGTTCGCCCACATTCTGCACTGACGGTTCGACTGTTAAAGTTGCACAAGAGCGTCGGGCAGCTTGCCCATGATAATCCGCATATTCTTGAGTTGCCGCAAGTGCTTCGGTCGTTAGAGCATGAGCTCATTCATCTCATGGTGAGGTGCCTCGCCGAAGGCGCTGCCGTCGAGCCAAGCGCCGGGGGCCGTCGCCACGAGATCATCGTGGCGCAGTTTGAGGAATTCTTGGAAGCAAATCCCAGCCGGCCGCTTTATCTCGTCGAAATTTGCGCGGCGATCGGTGTTGCCGAGCGATCGCTTCGCGCCTCCTGCAAAGAGCATCTCGGCATGGGCCCAATCCGCTATCTCACCTTGCGCCGAATGCACCTCGTGCGGCGGGCGCTCCTGAGTTCAGATCCGTGGAAGGCGACTGTTACGCAGATCGTTACGGACCATGGCTTTTGGGAACTCGGACGTTTCTCGGTTGCCTACAATCTGCTGTTCGGAGAGACACCCTCGTATACGCTGCGCCGTCCTGCGGAGCAGCCGGAAGTCCATCACGATCGTCCCTCATCGCTGGCAGTCACACACTTGCCGGTCGCTTGAGCCAGATACAGGGACCCCGGAAATGCCGTAGCCGGACCGGACTGCGATCGGCCTCAATCGTCCGCCTTCCCTTGCGGCGGAACAAGCGTCGGAGCGGCTAGAGCAGCCTCATCGAGCGCCTGGACGGGCACAGAAACGACGTTGGGCATTCCCCATGCCGTAGAGATGCGTATTTGGCGGGACGCCCACACCAAAGTTTGCGTGAACACATTGCTGATGACCGCAGCGACGCGGCCGTCGCAATCGACCACCGGCGCTCCTGAAGCGCCGTGATCGATGACGAAGCGATTCTCGCCTTCATAGATTTCCAGGAGCGCCATGCTGTCGAGCTTCCCGCCATCTCCCAATCGAACGAACCGCCCTTCTACGAGGTGCGGGCGGCCGGCCGGATAGGCGAACGTCATGACCTGCTCCTCCGGCACGAGCGGCTTGCTCCGGATCGCAAAGCTCCGCGCGGTGGAAACGGGCTGTTGGAGTTCGATCACGGCCAGTTTTTCTGCGGCGTCTCCCGCCAGGCGCTGGATGCGCGCCCCGATCAACTGGGCGCCATCTTCGTCCCTGATCTCGAGCGGCCTCCACTCCTCTGTCGAGAGCTTCATCGCTCCGGCGACATGTTCGGCGGTGACGATCGTCGCCGGGGACAGGAACCAACCAGTGCCCCGGATGCCGACCACGTTGGGATGCGCGTCGCGCTCCGCGTCATCCCAATACCGCATGATGCTGACGGTCGAGTGTGCAAGCTGCGCGGGATCAATGCACGCTGCACTGACCCGAGTGCTTGCAAGAACAATGAAAAGAAAAAGCAGCCGCCAAGCGGTATGTCGATGCATCGCAATGTCCCCTGTTCCCCAGACTGAGGGGAAGATGAACTCTGCGACGGGGCAATAGGAAAGATCGACTTATCCAGAAGGGCTCTCCGGAATCCGGGACGTTTCGCGCCGCACTGTCACGCATTTGTCACAGATGCTTCTGCTGGAATACAACCAGGAAGAATGGATTTTGGGGCCGCCTATGCGGAGAGCTTAGCCGGGCCAATGCCGCGGCAAACCGAACGTGACGCTGGCGGAGAGCGCGGTATCTCCATAAACCCGGCACATAGCTGCAACTCTAGCTTTAATCTCCGTTCAGTTTCGCGCTTTCTTTCTTGCTTGCTCCCTTCAAATTTGTCACGGGCGTTGTGCTTGCGCCTCATCTGAAGACAAACGGCGCGCAGCCTGACGAGATCACAGCTTGCCGGAATTGCATATTCGTCACATTCCACCCGCCGGACCGAACTTCCGAACCTGCATAGCCGAAGGCGGTCAGTTGCCTGATACTCCTGCGTGCGGTGAGACCCGTAATTCAACTGGTCGCAAGAACTGTCCGCCGGTCCAACGGGACGGGACACATGGCAGAGACTTGCATACTTACCTTTGGCGATCCCGATAGTTACTCAGCCGGATTCGCCGATGCATGTATCAATCTCACGATAACAGGTGCCGGCGATTTCAAGGCACGGCTGACACGGCTGAAATTGAAGGATCTGGAAGTCTCTCTGTGTTGCGAGAACCTTCCGCGCTTTGCCTGTGTCTCGCTACCCACGGAGCGAACGTTCCTGTCGTTTCCAGTGGATGCGGACTCTCTCATATCCGACGGATTTACTTTGCGTAGCGGCGACGTCGTTTTGCACGGTCGTGGCCGCCCCACGCATCAACAAACCAACGGCGCATGCCAATGGGGTTTGATCGCGCTATCTCCTGGGGTACTTGGGAGTTGCAGCAAGGCATTGACGGGTCGGACGATTACGCCGCCGCACACAAGCAAGATACTCCGCCCGGCGCCGGCGGAGGCATTGAGATTCCAGCGTCTTTTTGCGAAAGCCTGCCGCCTTGCGGAAAGGCAAAAACTGGCTCCCGAGGCGGCAAGAGCGCTGGAGCGGGAACTACTTCACGCGACGATCAATTGCCTGGCCGCCAACGAGACGGGCGACAATCCCAAGACTAGACTCCATCACGCCGCAGTGATCGCTCGTTTCGAAGAAGCGATAAGCAAACGCTTCGACCAAAAGCTAAGCATGTCCGCGCTTTGTGCAGAGATCGGCGTGCCAGAGCGAACACTGCGCATGTGCTGCACTGAATTTTTTGGCGTAAGCCCCACGCGATATCTCTTATTGCGACGATTGAACAAGGCTCGCGCCGCGTTGCGACGTGCCGATCCTTCGACAACGAGCGTGTCGGAAGTCGCCCGAAATCATCAGTTCCTCGAACTTGGGCGGTTCGCGGTGACGTATCGCATCACCTTCGGTGAATCGCCTTCGGTCACACTGCAGCAGGCTCCGCAAAGTTAGGAGCAAGCTGCCGAAATCGCATAGCGCACCCACGGCGCTTCGGCGAATTTTCCAGTCGCGAGAGCGTCGACCGAATGCGCGGGGCACGATCCCGCATGGATAAAGAGCAAAGGCGCGGTCGGCGGGTGGAGGTGGGCGAAGGCTGCGGCCCGCGCTTCAGCTTCAGCAGCCCGACATCAAGGGAAGCAACCATGAGCATGTTCAGAACAATCTGGGGCGCTCTTGTCGTGTTGTGTACCACCACGACAATGGCGAGCATTCCTGCCTCCGCCCAGCAGGGACAAAAGCCCAACATCCTCTTCATCATGGGCGACGACATCGGATGGATGCAGCCGAGCATCTATCATCGCGGGTTGATGGTTGGCGAGACGCCGAACATCGATCGCATCGGTAACGAAGGTGCGATGTTCGTGGACTACGTCGCCATGCAGAGCTGCACCTCCGGTCGCAACGCGTTCTTCACCGGCATGTATCCGCTGCGCACCGGCATGATCCCGCCGCAGCTCCCGGGGAGCCCGTCTTACCTGCGGCCCGGCACGCCTGCGCTCGCCCAGTTCCTGCTCGATCTCGGCTACAACACGGGCGAGTTCGGCAAGAACCATCTCGGCGACCACACCGAGGCCCTGCCGACCGCTCACGGCTTCCAGGAATACTGGGGCTATCTGTACCACCTCGATGCGATGCAGCAGGTCAGTTTCCCTGACATCAACAAGACTCCGCTCCAACAGACGGTTGCGCCGCCGTGCAAGAACACGCCGATTCCCGGCGTGCCGGAAGTGCCCGGCGCAGTCGATCCCAAGACCACGCTGTGTCTGACGCCCCCGCGCAACGTCCTCTGGTGCAAATCTCCGGACGGCACGGCCAAGAGCCAGATGTGCAGCGATGAGGGCCCGTTGACGCTCGACCGCTCGAGGACGGTGGACGAGGAGATCTCGGAGAAGGTCGTCGACTTCCTCGACCGCAACGATCCGAAGAAGACCAATAAGCCCTTCTTCGTCTGGTACAACCCGGCGCGCATGCACGTCGTCACCGTACTGCCGCCGAAGTACGAGGCCATGGTGGGCGAGCGCGGCGGTAAGGACTGGGGCGTCAACGAAGCCGGCATGAAGCAGATGGACGACAACATCGGTGTCGTGCTCAAGAAACTGGACGACATGGGCCAGGCCGACAATACCATCGTTGTGTTCACCACCGACAACGGCGCCGAGGCGATCTCCTTCCCGGACGGCGGCGTGACACCGTTCAAGGGCCAGAAGGGCGAAGCCTGGGAAGGCGGCTACCGCGCACCGATGGTGATCAAGTGGCCAGGCGTCATCAAGCCGGGCACGGTGAAGAACCAGCTCTTCGCGGCGCTCGACTGGGTGCCCACCTTGGTCAATATTGCCGGTGGACCCAAGGGCGACGAGTTGAAGCAGCAGATCGAGGCAGGGAAGTACCCCGGCATCGTCAAGACGACCCTCGACGGCTTCGACCAGCGCGACTACCTCGAAGGCAAGTCGGACAAGTCGGCTCGAGACCACTTCTTCTATTTCTCGGGCGCGACGCCGTCCGCGGTGCGCTACAAGAACTGGAAGATGTACTACACCATGTCGCAGCCGGGGCCGGCTGGCTGGATCATGCCGCTGATCCCGTTCCACTTCACGCTCGTCCAGAACATCAAGCGCGATCCGTTCGAGCAGGCGGTCGGCATCGACCAGAAGACGGCGATGAGCTTGGGCGGGGCGCTCGGCTCCCCGGCGACCGCCTTCCAGTACGATTGGAACATGCTGCCAATCGGTCAGCGGCTGTGGCTGGCGCACCTGACGAGTTACGAGAAGTTCCCGCCGCTGCAGGCGCCGGAGAGCTACAACCTCAGCCAGGTGCTGGACGAGGTCAAGAAGGCCAATGCCAGTGGAGCGAGCGACTAGCTGCGCAAAGCGCCATGATGTGATCGGGCGCGCCCCGACCGAGCCCGATCACGACCACTGAAGTGATGAAGCTTTCCAGCACGAGTGACGCGAGCTCTATTGGATCAAGAATCCAATAGAGCTCGCAGATCTGTTGAGCCGGCTCCGAGCCGGGTTTGGAGGATTGATCATGTGCAATCCGAAAAACACATTCCTCAGGTTGCTCGCGGTTCTTGTAGCTGCAACCGCAATCCTTGCACCGGCATCTGCACAGCAGCCGCAGAAACCTAATATCCTCGTCATCATGGCCGATGACATCGGGTACTGGAACATCAGCGCCTATAACCGGGGACAGATGGGCTATCGCACGCCCAACATCGATCGTATCGCCAACGAGGGCGCGATCTTCACCGACTATTATGGTCAGCAATCCTGCACTGCCGGGCGCGCCGCATTCATTACCGGACAAAGCCCGCTGCGCACGGGACTTTTAAAGGTTGGCCTGCCCGGGGCGAAAGAGGGATTATCCGACAAGGATCCGACGATTGCCGAATTGCTCAAGCCACAGGGCTATGCGACGGGACAATTTGGCAAGAACCATCTTGGCGATCGCAACGAATTCCTGCCGACCGTACATGGCTTCGATGAGTTTTTCGGCAACCTCTATCATCTCAATGCCGAGGATGAACCGGAGCACGCAGACTATCCGAAGAACCCGGCGTTCAGGGCGCAGTTCGGTCCGCGCGGCGTCCTAAAATGCATTGCAACGACCACCGACACGCCGGGTGACGATCCACGCTTTGGTCCCTGGGGCAAACAAAAATGCGAAGATACCGGGCCGCTCACCAAGAAGCGCATGGAAACAGTCGACGAGGAGTTCATCAAGGCCTCCACTGATTTCATCGAACGCGCCAACCGCGACGGAAAGCCGTTCTTCGTCTGGTTCAATCCGACCCGGATGCACATCTGGACCCGGCTAAAGCCGGAGTCACAAGGCAAGACCGGCTTGGGCCTCTATCCGGACGGCATGGTCGAGCATGACGGGCAGGTCGGACAGCTATTGAAGAAGCTCGACGACCTCGGCATCGCCAACAACACGATCGTGATCTACACCACCGATAACGGCGCCGAAACATTCTCCTGGCCCGACGGCGGCGCAACCCCCTTCCGGGGCGAGAAGAACACCAATTGGGAAGGCGGCTATCGTGTGCCTGCGATGGTGCGATGGCCTGGACTGGTCCCTCCCCGCAGCGAGATCAACGATATCTTCTCTGCCGAGGATTGGGCGACCACGCTGGTCGCCGCGGCCGGCGAACCCGATATCCAAAACAAGCTGTTGCAGGGCTATGACGCGGCGGGCAGAAATTTCAAGGTTCACCTCGATGGATACGACCAGCGCGATCTGCTCGCAGGCAAGGGCGCGGACAAGCGCCGCGAGTTCTTCTACTGGACCGACGACGGCAACTTGGCCGGCTTGCGCTACGATCAGTGGAAGGCGGTGTTTTTAGAGCAGCGTGCCCACGGTCTCGATGTCTGGGCGGAGCCTCTGCAGCAGCTGCGGTTACCCAGATTGCTTAACCTGCGATCCGATCCTTTCGAGCGGTCGCAGCACGAATCGGGCGACTACGTGCGATGGTTCATTGAACACGCCTTCCTGCTTGTGCCGGCGCAGGCGATCGTGGCGCAACATATCGCAAGCTTCCGCGAATTCCCCCCGCGCCAGCGGCCCGGCAGCTTCTCGGTCGAGCAGGCGATGGAAAAGCTGAGGCTCCCCCCATCGACGAATTAGGAGGTGACTTTGCTCTCTCTCCTGCACTATCGCACGAACCGTCGCCTTCTGGTTTCGATCTTGACGATGTTGCCCGCCTTATCCGGACCGCTCCCGACGGAGCCGGCATTGGCGCAGACAAACCCATCCGGGAGCCCATTGCCTGGAAATACAGTCAAGGACATGCTGGCAGCACAGATCCGGACTCAAGGCGTTGCGTGCGAACAACCCAAGCGCGCGATACGAGACGCGAAGCGATCAAGGCCGGACTACGAGGTTTGGGTTTTGCAATGCAGCAACGCCACGTACAGGATCAGTCGCTACCCCGACATGGCAGCGAAGGTGGAGCAACTGAGATAGCGCTCCCCGCATGGCGCCGGGGCCGCGCTCGCAAACCGTATGCGGATTATGACCAATGTCTAGTTTGGGACGGCTACGGCTGGGTGAACGGCTGCTATCAAGGCTATGGCTACGGGTGGTGAGAAAAGGGATCGCTTGGCACGCGTCATATTCACCTTGGCACCGCGGAACATGGAGCCTTCTGACCGGAATGCTCTGAATTGCCGAATTTGCATAGCCCGCACCGAATCCTTTGATCAATCTACCCTTCTAAAGGGTCGGCGAGGTCTAGCGAGTAGGGCCAGTGGCGCGCAAGAAGGGACGAACCGGCAACCGCGACGAGCCGTCAGAGCGCGCCGCCCCATCGAGGCCAGCCGCGGACGCTCGGAACGAAGCTGTCAGCGCCCAACCCCATCGCTCTCGGACATCGAAGCTGCGGATTGCAGTGTTTGCGTCAATTGCAGCGATCGCGATAGGTAGCCTGGGCGTCTTCCTCCTCGGCGAGGAAAGAGCCGGCTTGCCCGAGACGCTACATCGCACGAGTGCGGCCACTGCTCCCGCCTTCGTCGGCAGCGAAGCCTGCGGCGAATGTCACAAGACTGAAGCAGCGTTGTGGGCCGGGTCCCAGCACCGGCACGCCATGCAGCACGCCAGTGCCGCCTCCGTGCTCGGTGACTTCAACGATGCGAGCTTTGATTACTACGGCGTCCATTCCCGCTTCTTCAAAACAGGGAACAAATTTTTCGTCGAGACCGACGGCGCCGACGGCAAGCTTGCGACCTTCGAGGCGAAATATACCTTCGGAATCGCCCCCCTCCAGCAATATCTGGTCGAATTTCCGGATGGCCGCATACAGGCACTTTCAATCGCCTGGGACAACCGGCCGAAGGACCAGGGCGGCCAACGCTGGTTTCATCTCTATCCAAATGAAGCGATCAAACACGACGACGTGTTGCATTGGACCAAGCTCAATCAAAACTGGAATTTCATGTGCGCCGAGTGCCATTCGACGGGCGTGCAAAAGAGCTACGACGTGGCCAACGACCGGTTCCACACCAACTGGGCGGAGATCAGTGTCGGCTGCGAGGCATGCCACGGCAAGGGCTCACGACACGTCAACTGGGCATACAGTCAGCGGAGCTGGTGGCCATTCGGACGGGATAAAGACCCTCTGAAGGGCCTTGCCGTGTTTCTCGACGAGCGGGACGGCGTGATTTGGAACCGCGATCCCAAGACCGGCAATCCGCAACGCAACGTCTCCCCTGCTGCGATACGCCGGGAAGTCGAGACCTGCGGCTTGTGTCATGCGCGACGGGCACAGTTTTCCGAGGACTGGATACCAGGGCGGCCATTGTCCGACACGCACCAGGTCTCCAATCTGGCCCGCGGTCTCTATCACGCCGATGGGCAGATGCTCGACGAAGTCTACAACTACGGCTCGTTCAAGCAGAGCAAGATGTTTGCAGCTGGCGTCACCTGCAGCGATTGCCACGATCCGCACGCCGCCAAATTGCGCGCGTCCGACGATGGCGTGTGCTTGCAGTGCCACGCTTCAGACAGCTATGAGGTTGCATCCCATACCCACCACAGTGACGTGACACCAAAAGTCACCTGTGCGTCCTGCCATATGCCGGTCAGCACCTATATGGTGGTTGACAAGCGGCATGATCACAGCCTTCGAATTCCCAGGCCGGATCTTTCCGTGAAACTTGGCACGCCGAACGCCTGCAACAATTGTCACGTCGCTGTCTCTTATACACA
>NZ_JBBIAM010000177.1:0-14497 GCF_054185185.1 Bradyrhizobium sp. UFLA05-153 | reverse complement strand
CTGAACGAACAGGCTGCGCAAATACCGATTGCCGCGCCTTGATATGCTGCCAAGGATTGTCCGATCTCCCGTCGAGATCTGTTTCGGTACCAGCCCGAGCCAGGCGCCGAAGTCGCGGCCTTTGGAAAACACGTCTCCGGTGCCGATCGCGGCCACCATCGCGCTCGAGATGATGGGGCCAATGCCGGGGACCGTCATCAGCCGCTCGCAGTGCTGATCTTGACGGGCGAGCGTTTCAATCTCGCCGGAGAGACCTTCGATGCGCGCATCCAGGCGGCGCCAATCTGCTGACAGGTCTTCGATGATGCGCATCATGCGGAGCGACAGGACATCGGTTCGCGTCGCCAGGATGCCCGGCAACTCGGCGCGCAGGAAACGCAACCCTTGCCGGACCGCAACGCCCCGCTCGAGCAGGAAGGCGCGGATCTGATTGATGATGCCGGTACGCTGGCTAACCAGCCGCTCGCGCACGCGGTGCAGGGCCTGCAGGTCAAGTTGGTCGGCAGTCTTGGTTGCAACGAACTTCATGGTCGGGCGTTGCACCGCCTCGGCGATCGCCTCCGCATCGCGGAAGTCGTTCTTCTGTCCCTTGCTATACGGCCGCACGTATTTGGCTGGCATCAGCCGGGCATTGTGGCCGAGTCCCTGTAGCTTGCGGCTGAGATGATGCGCGCCGACGCAAGCCTCCATACCGATCAGGCACGGCGCCAGGTTGGCAAGTCGCGCCTCGACCTGGCCACGCGACCATTTTTGCCGGAGTACGATCGCACCACGCCGATCGTGCCCTACGACGTGAAACGAGTTCTTGCCGATATCGATACCAACCACGGCAATTGCGCTGCTAGATTTCTGAGACATGGCGCGCTCCTTTTCGGTGCCCCGAACCAGCTTCGATCACTGGCGGGGCTGGAGCACGGCCGGACCATGCCATTAGCGGTCTTGCCTCTCGATCCCGTCGCACGAAGCGCGGTCATTCGAGAACAGAGAAATCCTTGGACTTCTGTCCTTCATCGGCTTCCAAAAACCCTTCGGCAGCAAGTCCCCGCTTCAGCAGTTCCCGTAGTGCCGACGCTCTGCTCGGCATCCGCTTCTTAAAACGCCACGTATCAACGGCGCGAAGTTCGTTTTGTGACAGCATGATTTGGAGGCGTTCGCCTCTGGAGAGCTGGCCCATCCCCATTACTCCTAATGCGCAAAAGGCTTCTAATGGGCCGGTTACTATTTTGGCTAATTAGTCGCACTAACATAGTTTAATGGGAAAAGTACCTAAATAGTCGAAGCCACCAATAACGTATTGAACTAACAACTGTTTTCTTGATTTCGCGTGGCATGGAGCGCAGGCTTTGAAATGATCAGCTCAGAGGCGAACGATGACGCTAGACCGCTTACTCAAAAGGCGCGGGATACGATCGGAACATTCCGAAACACTAAGGCAGGCGTTCAATCTAGCCCTCGACGGGCTACATCTGGTTGATCGCGGCGATCCGATTTGCGAGATCGTGGCCCGCAAGATCATCGAAGTCGGCCTAGACGGCATTCGCAATCCGCAGGAGATAGCTGCCCTGACCATCGAGCGGCTTGGTCCGTACTGCGTTAGCGCGAGAGGCGCTCATGAGAATTGAACGGATGCACCCGTCGCAATACTGGCGGAAGCGAGCGGAAGAGTTCCGGACCAAGGCCGACAATGCCAAGCATAGGGAAACGAGAGAAAGCTTGCTTAAAGCCGCGCAACACTATGACGATCTGGCTCGTCGCGCTGAGATAATCCGTACCGTCCAGGATCTAGAAACATAAGGGCCACCTCAATTGGCGGAATTAGCGGACAATCGCGCAGCCGAATCCTAAGTTGCCTAAGTGGAGCGATCTTCTTCGGCCGGAAACGGCTGATAGGTATCGTGTCTCTCGGGAAAATCCTGCGGATATTGCGCTTTCCGATCACTCGGCTGAAAGCCGTCCGCTGCAAAATGGTAAGATAGGTTAATCCCAACGCAAGGGCGCTGGGTGTCCAATTAGGAACCAGTCTCTCTTTCAGACATTGCTCCTGCATCACCGCGCGGACCTAGGCTTCTATCGGTGATGAGAACGCCGGTTGCGCTCCCGCCCACTCAAGCAGGGAGCAGCGCCATGATGAAGCGGCGTCGTTTCAAACAACCAACATCGCACAACGACCGGCTTACCGGCTTCGCTCAGCGGCCGATTTGAGCGGTCTCATGCCCGAGTATTACTTCAGCATCAGCAACGGCAAGCCATATAGAAGCGAAACCGGAGAGGAATTGCGCGACGACAGGCAGGCTTGGAAGGAAGCCCTGAGGCTAGTGCGCGACGTCGAAAGCGCGCTAGATCCTGACGGGCGCTGGGATCTTGATGTGTCCGACGAAGGCGGCCTTGTCTACTCCATCAAGATTAAAGCACGTAAGCACAGGTAAGTCGCAATTCGGACGCGGCTAGAGCCCGTCGGCTCGACAAATCGTACCAACGTCGCTAAGCGCAAGCGTCCCCTCTTCGGTCGGATGTCGCCTTCTGGCCCATCAGCGAAGTATCCGCTCGCCCGGTCAAGGTCCGGTTAGCGGGCTATAGCGGACTAGATCTGCTCACGTAGGCATAGATCTGGTTCGGATGAACCTGATAACGCTGCGCCAGATCAGCCACCGTCGCATGCTCGCGCAACGCCTCCAGTGCGATCTTCGCCTTCAGCGCTGCGTCAATCTTCCGTCTCGTCCTCTGCGTCATTCTCCGCTCCGTCTGTTGCGACAGAACGGCCCAAAATCCACTTAGTCAACCGGTCCGATTTTTGGGGTCCACTTCAGCTGTCGAACTCGTCATCGGTCGCCAAGCCAATCGACTACATGCTGCGCCGCTGGGACCGGTTCGCTCGCTTCATCCATGACGGGCGGATCTGACTGGAAAACAAGTCCCTGGCTCTTCGCCGGCTCTGAACGCCGGGCTGACCGCGCCGACGCCACTTCATAATCTTCACCTTGGCGCATCTTCAAGACCAAGATGAGAAGCCAGCCAGTCGCATTTTCAGGCCGCCAGGTGGATATGAACCATGGCGGCCGCCACGACGTTATCTTTGGAAAAGCACGGTATCCTCGGAAGCAGGAAGCGCTTTGATCTTCGACTGGAAGCGGCAATGTCCTGGTCCGACGGTAAAACCACTGACGCGGCCCGCCGACAGCGGAGAAGGAGCAATTTGTTACTGCTGGTCTTGGCCGTTGGATGTCTGGTTTTTGGCGCCGCGGCGGGCGCACTGTATTACGCGTTGCGGCCGGAAGTTCTCCGGATCGCGGTTGGGCCGCCGGGAAGCGACGATCACAAAGTGGTTCAGGCGATGGCCGATGCCTTCGCTAGTGAAAGCAGAACTGTCAGGCTGTCTCCGATCAAAGCCGACGGGGCAGCCGAAGCCCTCGCCCTGCTTGGTGCTGGCAAGGCCGACCTTGCGGTCGGTCGTGGCGATCTGGAGATGCCTGCCGACGCGCAGACCGTCGCCGTCGTGCGTAAAAACTTCGTTGTGCTGTGGTCGCCTTCCGGACTTGCGGGCAAGAGCTCCAAAAGAAAGCACGCGCCGAAAATCAAGGAGATCACCGACCTCGCAGGGCGCCGAGTCGGCGTGATCGGCCGGACCCCGGCGAACGCCGCGTTGCTGCGGGTCATCCTGAGCGCCTCCGGCGTGGAGGCGGACAAGGTCGCGGTTACGCACTTTGCCACGGACCACATCGAGGAGCTGGCGCGCGATCTGACCCTCGATGCATTCATGGCGGTCGGTCCGCTCGACAGCAAAATCACGTCCGACGCCATCGGCGCAACGGGCCGGGCGCGAGGTGAGCCAAAGTTTCTCGCGATCGATGCATCGGAAGCCATCGCCCTGAAGCACCCACGTTATGAATCCGAGGAAATTCCGCCCAGCGTCTTCAGTGCGGATCCTGCTTGGCCGGATGACAAGGTTGAGACGGTCAGCGTTAACCACCTGATCGTGGCGCGAAAGACCTTATCTGAAACGACGGTGGCGGCCTTTTTCCGGCAACTATTCGCACTCCGTCAGGCGATTGCCAGGCAAGTGCCTGGTGCTGCACACATCACCAAGCCGGACACCGAGAAAGACACCGAGCTGCCGGTACATCGGGGAGCGGCTGCAGTGATCGACGGCAACGAACGCACCTTCCTCGACAGGTACGGCGATTACTTCTGGTTCGCGCTCCTGCTTCTCTCCGGTATCGGTTCGGTCGGCGCTTGGTTGCGTCGCTATTTGAATCGGGAGGAAAGGGAGGAAAACACCAGCCATCGCAACAGAATCCTGGCCCTGGTTTCCAGCGCGCGGACCGCGGAATCCAATCAAAAACTGCTGGCCATGCAGCGCGAGGCCGACGCCATCATCGGTGAAACGCTCGAATGTTTCGATGACGGCGCCATTGAGGAAGGGGAACTCGCGGCCTTTGGGTTTGTGCTCGAACTGTTGAGCCATGCCATCGTCGAAAGGCGAGCCGCGTTGCAAGGGGGCGCCCCGGACGAGGCCAGTTGTCCTGCGAATTTACGGGCCTTGAAATAGCTCGCGCGCCGCGCGCAACCAGAACTCTAGGTCCCTGCCCGCTGGGCGCTCCGCGTTCTCCCAAAGCTCGTGTCCCCGCCCCCTTGACCATTACAGTTCAACAAAAGGGCCGCTCGATTGGGAAAATAAACCCAAGCCCTCTTTTCTAGCCCTAGTCACCCCGGGCGCTGCGGCGCGCACCGCATTGCCCATCGGACACAGGACCCGGCGTGCCGCCCAGAACTGTAACGCGGACCAGTGGACTGAAGTGTTGTTGTGGCCCCAGCATGCGGCGCGCCTATAGCGTCGGAAGGAAGAACTCAAATTGAGTTGAGCGGGTGCGCAGTGGGCTGGCGAAGGCCAAAGCCAAGGGCACCATGTCCGGCAAGCCGATTGGCCGTCCGCGCATTCCCGAGCACAAGCGGCAGCAGATTCGCGAGAGCTATAAGGCTGGTGATATCAGCATGCGGGCGTTGGCAGAGCGTTTTGCCGTCAGCCTTGGCACGGTGCAGGCGAGTTTGGCTGCGACGTAGTCGAGGGCAGCGAGTGGTCGCCGACGCAGGTCGCGCGCGTGCTTGAGCGGCTGTGATGTCGGCGCGCAGGGATCAGACCGCTATTTTTCCTGTACCTCCCCTTGGGTCCACCTACCGCCGAAAAAAGGTGGCGCACCCCTGCGTGAGGTGGGTAAAGACACGGAACCCGACGCGAAAGGCGCTCCGTTAGGTGATGGAGATTTTCAATTGACGGCCGTGCCGACATGACGATGATAGCCCGTTACGTAACGGAGGGAGATCGTCATGGGTCTCAACAATCCCGAGCGGCAGGCGCGATGGCGCACCAAACGGAAGGAGGAAATCGAACGACTGCGCAACGTCGTCGCCGAACAGTCCAAGCAATTGGCCGAGGCGCGAAGGGAAATCGAGATTGCCGCTCTTCAGCAGGAGAACGCGACATTGAAGATTGCGCTTGCTGATGAGCGCAAACAGCATGCAGCAACCAAGGCCATGGCGGCCAAGCCCGCGCCGCCGCCGATTGATCCCGACGAGGTGGCCCGCCTCAAGGAGACGAACCGCAAGCTGCGGCTCGCGCTGCAAGAAATGAAGAAATGGTATGAGGGGGAAAGTCGCCGGAAGGGCATCATGACGTTCGCGACTTACGGCAAGCTCATGAAATGCTTGCATCCTGACAGCCAGCCAAGCGACGCGGAGAGAAGTGAGGCATGCGCGCTGCTCGGTCAATGGAAGCAGGACGGGGATAGAGCCCGACGCCGAGCCCACTAGCGGCCCGCGTCAATCCTGCGCCACTAACCTGCGGTCGTCGCCTCTCACCGAAACGCGAAACCCGTACAATTCATCGAGCCAGACTTGCTCGACGGTCCAGGCCTTCCCTCGGTCAGGACAACGCCAAATGACGCTCCGCGCGGACTGATGAAGTCTTCCCGAGAAAGTCAGTGACTGTTCCCTACATGCGCGTTGCCTAGCGCTCTCAAAGGGCGCCTACCCGCGCTGTTCCTGGCCAGCCGCTGCGATCGCGGCGGCACTCGACGTTCATATCCGGTCATGGCTCTGCTCAAGGAGATCGAGAAGGCGCAGAAGCTGCTCTAGGCTAGGCGCCACGACAGGAGGCGGGACGCGCCAAGGCCGACCTCCCGTTGCAACCCCGCTGCGCAACAGCCGGGCTTCCAGTGAAAGTGCCGAAGCGCCGGGCAAGAGCGGGATGAAGCGCCTGGAATGTCAGGCCAGGTTGTATGAGGTGACGCCGTCCTCGCAGTTGCGCTCGGCTTTCGCGCCGCCAGGCAGCCGGGTGAGCGCGGCGCGCAGCGTGTGCGCAGGGGGCGCAGTGTGCTGTGCATCACAGTCGAGACGAGGCCGATATGTTGTCATCCGCGCACCTTCACTAGGACTGACCATGCCTCACAAGACTGATAGCGAGAACGGTGTCATCGAATTGACGGACCAGCTCGATCGCGAGAACGAGGAGCACCAGCTCAACACTGTCTCAGGTGGCGCCGTCGCTCAAGCTGGATGGAATCTTGCACGAAACAAAAAGGCCGCCTGATAGACGGCCTTGGCGAATGGCTTCAGGGCGTCGCGCAATGTGGCGAGGCGAGGATGGCGGCCCGTTGCGCTTCATCATCAGACAAATCATTGAAAACCTGATGATTCGGCGATGAAGACGATCGACCACGATCGCGACGAGGGCCAGGATCAGCTGCCGCCGTCGCAGCCCGATGACCGTTGAGGTGCGACAGGCCCACGCCTTCGCATCCCGCCATCGCCTTAGCCGTTTAGCCGTCGTTCCTTCCCGTCAGTTTCGCTGTCTTCCCGCTGCGGCTACGTTCGTAGCGGCAACATCGCGATCTCGTCGTCACTCAACATCAAGCGGGTGAGCAGCGGCCGAGTGCGTTCCGAGGATTTTGAAAGACTCGTTCGGGCGCGGTCAGCAGTCTTCCAGCGCCAAGGCAGTCGGTCGCGGAAAGGCCGGCGAATTCACTTGATGTACCCCCCGCGGCGGTCCGTTCTGATTCGGAACGATGTGCCGTTCTATGAGGACCTTGCCGAGGTAATGCGCCGCGAGATGCTGCGAGCGCTCGCGCCCGCGGTCACGAGGGCGATGGCGACGAGGTGAAGGAACAGCGCGAAGATCAGCACTGCCGGCGCAAGAACGGCCAGCGCGGTGAGCACTACAGTGAACAGACGGTCGCTATCCATGGCCACGCTAACGCTACGCCGCTGCTAGGTCGCGGTCTGTCCAGAAGTACACAGTTCCACACGAGAGAGGGAGAAAGCCATGGCAGGCAAACCCAGACGTGGCGAGCATGAAAACAACCCGTCGCCAGCGCCGCTGCCGACGGATCAGCCAGAGCCGGCACCGGCACCGCCCCCGGAAGCACCCCCGGGCGTGCCCCCCGCATCAGGATTAGCCTCGTGCTGATCCAGCGCATTGCGCGGGACAAGGCGGTCGATCGGCTCGATCCCGCCTATCTCGCGCAATGGCGCGCTTATTACCGACACACCGTCGCCCAATACGTCGCAGGCACGATCTCGCGGGTCGACGCTCACAATGCGCTAATGTCGCTCGGCTATCGCGACGCCGCGCTTACGATCGAGCTGCTCGAACTGGATGAGGCGCGGTCGAAAGGTTTGTCATACCCGAAGTGTAATTTCACAGATAAGTCCGTCCTTGCCCCAGTCAAAGCGGACTTTCCCCTTTAGCTGGGTGATCATTCCTTCTATGATACGGCCACCGACGCCCTTTCGTGAAGGTTCCTGCGCGCCCGGACCACCTGTCTCCGTCCAGCTTAGACGCAATTGACCGTCAGCTGCGTGCGACCATCGTACGTAGACCTGTCCATCGGACAGGGACAAAGCACCATACTTTGCGGCATTGGTGGCCAGCTCGTGCAACGTCATGGCAATCGCCTGAGCGACATCTGGCTCTAATACGAGTTGTGGTCCTTCTATCACCACTCGCTTCCCAAACATTTCCGAATACGGAGCCAGTTCTTGCGTAGCGATCGCGGAAAGCTCGGCACCGATCCAGCGCGTTGCGACAAAGAGTGAGCAGACGTTCGCGAGCGCCTCGATCCGCCCAACAATCGTCTCTTTGAGGTCTTCCGGCGAGCTTGATTGCGAAAGATTAACTACCGCCAGCACGCTCGATAGTAGATTCTTGGTGCGGTGCTCAGCCTCGCGCGCCAATGTCGCAATCAGCTCCTGATTTTTCTTTTGCTCGGTAATGTCTCTTGCGATCTTTGATGCGCCGACGATTTTTCCACCGGCATCCTTGACAGGAGAAACGGTCAACGAGACGACGATCAAGCTGCCATTCTTGCGTTGACGGACAGTCTCAAAATGATCAATGCGCTCACCTCGTCTGATGCGCGTTAGAATCTCACGTTCTTCGCTTTGCCGGTCCTCAGGAATCACAAGCGTAATGGGTTGACCGATCGCCTCAACCGCCGAGTAGCCGTAGACGCGCTCGGCACCCGCGTTCCAGCTTGTAATGGTACCATCGAGATTCTTGCTCACGATCGCATCGTCGCTGGACTCGATTATGGAAGCCAGCCAGCGCAGATTTTGCTCACTTTCGCGAAGCGCAGTCTCGATCCCTCTGGCTTTGGAAATATCGCGATTGGCTTCGAGCACGATGCCATCACTAAACAACTGCATACGGCTCTCGACGAGGACTTCGCTGCCATCTTTGCAGATATGACGCAGCTCACCCGACCAGTACCGCTCATGGCGAAGTTGCGAGCGCAGATCAGCGAAGTCGATTGGAAATTTGGTCTGCAGTAGGGTGTGGCTGCTGCGTCCGACGGCTTCGTTCTGCGCAAAACCGTAAAGCCGCTCGGCTCCTGCGTTCCAGAATTCGATCGGCCCATCGAGTCGCCATGCAAGCATCGGTTCGTAGGACAATGTCAGCAGATCGGCCAAACGTTCAGCGCGCTCCAATGCTGTCTCTTTGCTCAGAGACCTGCGTTCAAATCTCAACAAGTTTTTCGGCCACATAGGACCCTCTTGCCCCAGACGCTCCACCGCCTTTTTTCGTGCAATTATAGCACCAGCGCGAGTCCTTTATTACGATCGAGAGCAGCAACTATCCCGGAAAGTCTCATTTAGCTCAAAAGGAGCTTTCAACTCATGTGGATGGTGCGGGTGATTTCGTACGCCTCCCCCCGCCTCAAATGGAGCCCTTCCACCTCGGTTGGGGTCAACTGTTCCTTTGCCAGCGCGGCCGACCAACCCTCCGGAATAGCCTTCAGAACAAGGGCCAGCGCTTCCTCCGGAGATCCAGCGGCGACCCAAAGCCTGTTCGCGCGATCGTCGGTCAAGACCCGCACGAGATGGATGCCTATCGTTGAAGAGCTTGCCATTCGATCGCTCGCTCAAGCTTTGCCGAGATTGCCTCGCGCAGCGGTAAATGCTTTCACTCAACAGAAGTTTCTGAAAGGTACTTTGGGGTTGCCGATGCGGCGCGGGTACGCGGGACCGCGATCCCTTCGCATTTCTCGCGCTTTCCGATTCCGGCTTTGCTTGACCGCCGGAATCCTCGCGCGGCATCAAACGGTCGAGATGTGGCCGATTGGCCGGCTGCGCCCATATGAACGCAATTCGCGCCGGCATACGCCCGAGCAGATCGGGCAGATCGCCGCGTCGATCCGCGAGTGGGGTTGGACGATGCCAATCCTGGCGGCCGATGATGGCATGGTGCTCGCCGGCCACGGCCGACTTGCGGCGGGAAAGCTGCTCGGCATCGCCGAGGTGCCCGTCATCGTCGCGCGTGATGGAGCGAGAACCAGAAGCGCGCCTATGTGATCGCTGACAATCGGCTTACCGATGCCAGCGATTGGGACGACGAAGTCCTCCGGCTCGAATTGAACGACCTGTTGGCCGGCGGCTTCGAGCTTTCGCTGACCGGCATCACCGAGGACGAGCTTACGAAGCTATCGGTCGGTGTGGCCGTGCTTGAAGCGATGCCGGATTTGCCGGATGGCGATCGGTCGCCTTTTTTTGGGACATGACGTTCATTCTCTATGGCGAGCAGTGGGACATCGTCGAGCGCGCCGTCGCTAGGGCGACTAAGCCGCGCGACCCGGACAATCCCAACCGATCGCCGCAAGGCAATGCGCTTGCAGCGATCTGCGCCGAATATCTAGGGCGCCTCGCATAAATCGAGTTTGGTTGATGCGGCTTACTCGATGTCCGCTATGCCCCCGATACCGACCAAATACGGCAGGGTTCCAACCTGCAAACAGACCGCTACAAGTGATAGGATAAAGGTCGGTCGCCTCGCGGGCGACCATTGCCCGTATGGGGAGCCAACGATGCCTCCTCTTGATACTGCGGTGATCGTTCTCGCTGGCATTGCTTTTCTTGCAGCCTTCGTAAATGGCGCGCTTGGCTATGGGTTTTCGTCGCTCACCGTGCCGGTGGCTCTCGTTTTCTATGCAAACCGCATCCTGAATCCCGCCGTTGTCCTGGTCGAGGTGGTCACCAACTTCTACGTTCTGTCCATCAATCTGAACGGCGTGGCAGCTGTATGGAAGAGGGTGTTTCCAATCATCACCGGTCTCCTGCCCGGCATCGGAATAGGAGCCTTGCTTCTCACTACGGTTCAGCCGGGCTGGATCAAACTCGGGACCTACGCACTCATTCTGCCCCTCATCCTGCTTCAGGCAGCCGGTTTTCGGAGACCAATTCGGCAGACATGGTGGGTTGGTCTTCCCTTTGGAACTGCGCTGGGCATCCTGTATTCGGTCACCACCATCTCGGGACCGCCGCTGGCGATGCTGTTCAACAACCAGGGTCTGGTCAAAACCGAGTTCCGGGCCGGTCTCGCATTGGTTCGCGTGGCCGAGTCGAGCGTGACCGCCATCGTCTATTACCAGCTTGGCCTGTTCACGGCTGAAAGCGGGAACATCTTATGGGTGCTTGTTCCCTGCGTTGCGGTTGGCGTACCGCTCGGCGCCTATGTCATCCGCCATCTGGATGCGGAGACGTTTCGTCGGATATGCATGAGCTTTGATGCGTGGGTCGTGGGATTCGGTTTCTCCCGGGTATTGATCGAACTGAATTTGGTGCAAAGTCCCTGGGCCTATGTCGTTCTGGCCCTCACATTTTTGATCGACGGCTATTTGCTGTACATGTTTTTCACACGGAGAGCGGCCTCAAGGCGATCGGAAAGAGCTTTGCTTACGCCCGGCGCTACGAGTGGGCTGGATCATCGCATCGCTCCGGAGATGACCGAACCTCCCTACGACCCGCTTGCTCGGCTTAACACCGACCTCGGTTACGTTGTGGCGATCCTCGCTATCGCCATGCTGGTCTTTGCAGTTTTGCCTTCAATTCGGGGGTGATGATACCGCCGTCTCCCGAGCCGGAATCCGAATCATGCGCTACGAACACAGTGACTAACCATGGGACAGGCTAAAGAAATCCGTGTCGCGCCGATCTCGCGCCGCGATGCGGACGCGCTGATCATCCACCAGCACTACAGCCACAAAACCGTGCAGAACGCGTATCTAGCGCTCGGCGTCTTCCTTGATGGCCGGCTGGAAGGCGCGATGACCTTCGGCCCGTCGATGGACAAGTCGAACATCCAGTGGCTGGTACGCGATACCGGATGGCACGGATTTCTCGAATTGAACCGGCTGGTCTTCACCGATGCGCTACCACGCAACTCGGAAAGCCGCGCGCTCGGGATCGCTCTGCGCATGATCCGGAAGACATATCCGCAGATCGAGTGGGTGATCTCGTTCGCGGACGGATGCCAGTGCGGCGACAGGACGATCTATCGCGCGGCGGGCTTCGTCCTCACGGCCATCCGGAAGAACCACAGCCTCTTGCGCGCGCCGGATGGCACGGTGGTGCACAGGATGGCGCAAGTCACCGGCAAGAACCGCGCGGATCACTTCGCCAGGAATGGTGGGCGCTGGTCGGGTGAAGGCACCCCGCTGGCGGGCTATCAGCTTCGCTATATCTATTTTCTCAATCCGGCGGCACGGGCGCGGCTGATGTGCCCGGAAATTCCTTACGCGGAGATCGAGCGGCGCGGCGCCACGATGTACCGGGGAATTGCGCGTGGCAAGCAGGCGATGGCCGATAACCCATCGGCACTGCGGCGCGGCAGCGGCGACCGCCACGCTCCAAGCCAAGTCGTTCGGCCGCTGATTGAGAGCTAGATTAGCCAGAGGTCGCTGCAGCCGTATCCGTTTTAGGGCGATGGTTCCAGCCCTCGGCAGCCTGCTTAACGGTCGGCGCAGTGGGACCGAAAGCCAAACATTCCTTACATACTACGAATTTCGGATCGATGTCGCTGTTGATCCAAACGTGCGAACCGCCGCAGAAAGGACAGGGCCGCAGCGGTGGTACAGAAACAGGGAATCCGCGCAGTGGATCGATAGCTGCGCTGTCGCTAGGCTTCCTAGGCATCTTAACGCGGTCCTCGTGCTCTCACCGCCAGCGAGCAGAACTCAAAGCAATGGGGTTGGCGCGCTTTCCAATGCGCGCAACAGCGAGCCCTGCGGTGCTCCTCAAGAGCGCTTCCGGGCCGATGTCGACGACCTCGACGAAATGATGACCGACGTCGCTATTGAAGCCGATGAAGTCCCACTTCGCGCAGGCGCTCTGGCAAGCAACGCCGGTGAAGTGCGCCGGCTGCCACTCGGGATTTTTCGTGCTTGAGCGCACAAGGACCCAATAGAAGCGACCTGGAATCAACTGTGTGACGTCAGTCATAGAATTTGCAGACCCCTCGCTCACGCCACCGCGCGACGCTCGGCCGAGCGCAGACGCATGGGCTTGCCGCCCGGCGGGTTGTGCGGACTGTCCTCGTCCAGCGCGCGTAGCGCTTCCAGAATGTCATCGATATGAACAAGCGCCTTTAGTCCGTCCGGCGCGCGTAGCGCTGGACAGGACGCGATCGCCGAGGCATCAGAGGCCCGTGACGCGAGGATGGCGCGCTTCTCGGCTAGGCTCAAATTCGGGTTAGCGATGACGTCGCGCGGATGCGAGAACACCGTGCCGGGGTGAAGAAGAGCATTGAAATCGAAGACGTTGTCATGTGCGGGCGTCGTCCGCATGGCTAACCTCCATCATAAGACGCATTAACGTGGCCGCGCGGGAGCACCCGCGCGGCGGCGATCGGAACCAAGCCGCAGCTTGGTCAGGCGGCCTTGCCCGCGATCTGCTTGGCCTGCCCGGCGCTTGCGCCCGCGATGGCGATGCGCCGCGGCTTCATGGCGTCGGGAATCTCGCGTTGAAGCTCGATGACCAACAGACCATTCTCGAAGTGCGCGCCCTTGACCTCGACGTGGTCAGCCAGGGTGAACTGCCGCTTGAACGAGCGTGTCGACATTCCGCGATGCAAAAAGGTCTTCTCGTCCATCTCGGCCTTATGGCCTTCCAACGTCAGGACGTTCTGCTCCACCGTAAGGGCGACCTCGTCCGGTGTGAATCCGGCGAGCGCCACCGAGATTTGGAAGCGGTTCTCGTCGAGACGCTCGATGTTGTAGGGGGGATAGGTCTCTTCGGCGGTCCGCTGGACCTCGTCGAGAACGTCAAACAGGCGGTCGAAGCCAATGGTCGACCTCCACAGGGGAGTCCAATCATACCTCATAGCCAAATCCTCCAAAGAGCAAGTTGGATACGAGCTGACACCGGACACCGTCCGGCGCCCGCCTTGATTCGGGGCCCCGAAGGCGCCCCAGCCGCCATGTCTGCGGCGACCAAAAAAATCTGCAACGGGCAAAAAAGTTTCAAGAGGGTGACGAAAAATTTTAGCGCCCTGACGGCGGCCTGGCTAAGTGTTTGTTGAATTCGATCACCCGGCGCACGACGCCGTTGAAGATTAAGCGGGGCAGCTGGTTATCCGTTAGATCTGAGGGAAAGCAGTTTCTCGATCAGCGCGGCGGTCAGCAGTGTGGCGTGGCCGTCCTTTGCGATGGCGTAAATGAGCGCCCGCCGGGTATGGGCCCGGGGATCGCTTTCGATGTCGCTGGCGGCTTGCATCGCCGCGAGAACCGTGGGGCGCTTCTCGATCAGGTACTCACCGCGCCCGATAAAGGCGGTGAAGTGATCCGCGGCGGATGGCGTCAATCGCCCGGGTATCGATCTGGCTAAACGTCACAGACTGCGCTTAGTGCTCGCTGGGCAATAGGATCACGCCGCCCTCGACCCAAAGGTCAATGGTGTCGAGCGGGAAATCAGTGAACGGGATGCGCTTGGACAGAACGACGTTCCCGTTTCCGTCATCGCACGTGAGGGTGGCGGTGCTCTCGGTAGTTTCCAGGCCTGGAATTCCTCCGCCTTGACGCGTGGCTCGAAAAGCTTGCGCCAAGGCGATCTCGTCAATGAGCCAATAGGCCCCGCACTTCTCGGCCATGAACTTGACGTGACCTGCCACTGAGTATTTCCTCCAGAAGGAGTTAGAGTCCGGCCAGAAGAAGGACGGACAGATGAAGCGAGCAAG
>NZ_JBBIAM010000176.1:0-14643 GCF_054185185.1 Bradyrhizobium sp. UFLA05-153 | reverse complement strand
TCCAAGCTTGATCACGATCACTGGAATCCCTGATCGCCATCGCCTGTACCGCTGATCACCATCGCTGGAATACGCACAGATGGCATCGTGCCAATGTGGTATTTGAACCACGAAGAGGAGAGGACGGAAAATTGAAGGATACGGTGATTGGAGTGGATCTGGCAAAGAATGTCTTTCAGCTCCACGGCGCATCGATAACGGGGCACTTGAAGTTCGAAAGAAGCTGTCGCCGCTGCAGTTCGGAAGTTCATGGCGGCGGAGCCGCCGGCAGTGGTGGCGACGGAAGCCTGTGGCAGTGCCCACTATTGGGCACGGGAGATGGTGCAGCTCGGCCATGAAGTGAAACTTATCGCGCCGCAATATGTGAAGCCTTTCGTTTCATCCCACAAGGAATCGAACACACGCATTGACGCGATCCTCGAGGATCCGAACAGCGATCTGCCCGAACTGGTCCGCGAGGAGTGTCGGAGTTTCATTGACCAGATCGGCTACAAAACGGAGCGGATCGATGCCAAGACAGAGCAGCTCGAGAAGTTGGCGGCGCGGACCGGCACAGCGCAGCGGCTGCAGACAACTCGGGGTCGGCCCGCTGACCGCGCTGGCGATCGAGGCTTTCGAACCCGACATGACGAGCTTCAAACGTGGCCGAGACTTTGCTGCTTGGCTGGCTTGGTCCCGCGACAACATTCCTCAGAGGGAAAGGAGAGTCTCGGACGCGTTTCGAGGAAGGATAGGCGGACATTCGCCAGTTACTCATCGTTGGTCGATGTCGCGGCTGAACTACCTGGGGCGTAAGTCGATCCCCGGAGAATCCTGGCTGGCGCAGACGCTAGTGAGAAAGCCGTGCATGCTGGTGGCGATCGCCTTGCCAAACAAGATGGCCCCGACGATTTGGGCCATGCTCACCCGGAAGGAGGATTATCAGCACCCGGCGCGGGCGTGACGGAATGATCGCATGCAGCATGAAATAGCCTGACGTTGGTGAAGGCGGTGCGAGAAGCGGCGACCCGAATGGGCGCAACGATCGAACAGATTAGAGCCAAAGAGCCATCGCGCTCGGAGATGAGAATTGGACCTGATCCGCGGATCACCATACCGGCCAGCGGCTTCTGAAAACGCCGTAAAGGAAGACAGAAGCCAAAAGAGTCAGAGATTACTTGCTTTACGGGCAGCAACCACAGAAGGCTCAGATTCATTTGACGGCCGTCGCCGCGACGAAGGCGTCGATCAGCTTGGCGACCGCCTACCGGATCGAGAGGGATCCGTCGCAGAAGACGGCACCGCGCGGCCGCCGGCGCCCTGACTCGCTTGCTGTCATTTTTGATGAGGAGATCGTCCCGCTGCTCAAGGCCGCGCCCGACATCCGCTCGTGGCCATATTCAAGGGGATCATGCGGCGGCATCGCGACCTGGACGAGGCGGGTGTCGCACGCTGGAGCTGTACATCCGCGCCTGTCGCGTCATTCACGGCGAGGAGCGGGGAGATCATTTTTCGGCAGACACATCGGCCAGGCCGCCTTGGCCTTTCGGATGTCCACCATCACCATCGCCGGTCAGCCGCTCGATCACCGGCTTTATCATTTCCAGCTCGTCTATTCCGGCTTCGAGCACGCCCGTGTCGTGCTCGGCGGCGAGCTTCACGGCGTTGCAGAACGCACTGTGGTCGCTTGGCGGGGGCCGCACGAGCATCGCAGCGACAGTCTATCGGCGGCCTTCCGCAATCTGGACAGGAAAGCGCGCGAGAATCTGACGCGCCGATATGATGAACTGTGCGCTCATTATTGCTTGCGGCCGACCCGCAACAATGGCGGCATCGCCCACGAGAACGGTGCTATCGACGGGCGACTGCATCTTCGGACACGGCATTCGATCTCTGTCCATCTTCGATCGACTCAAAAAGGGGGCCCAGCATCATCTGCCGGCCAGTGCAGCTCCAATCCGCTTGCGAGTTCGACGGAAATGGAAGCGTTGGACCGATTTAACCCTACAGAAATCAGCCGGCACGTTCGTCAGACAGTGCAGTTCGCAAATGCTCAAGACGACCGAGCAGCTGCAGCAGAATGGGAACATTGATGCGAGTCGCCTGGATCTGACTTTTAGGAGCCTCCGGCGGGCATGCCGGAGGCCTACTCGGAGGTCAACTTAGATCCATAGAGCCTTTCTCCTTCTCCTTCCCTTGTTTTGACAGAGACTCACCAGTTGCGCTGAGCGCGCAGCAGGAAGGTCAAGCTGTTCTGATCCTTGAGCTCGTAGACAGTTCCGGGCTTCGCGATACCTGCCTGCGTCGGCAGCGTCACTGTGCTTCCGCTTGCATACTTCTGGTCGAGCATTGTGTAAGCAAGGTCGGCCGTAAACGTCAGGTTCTTGATGGGAGTCCAGTAAGTCGCCACGCCGACCGCTGCATAGTTGAAATCGGGATTACAACCGGCAGCGCCGCTCGACAGCGCAAGGTTTGCGACGAACGCACCGCAGATGTAGCCTTTGGCCGTGTTGTTGTACCGCACAGCAGCCCACGCACCGTAGATGCTCGTGGCCCAATGTGGATCCCAGTTATGGGTGTAACCACCATTGAAGCCATAGGTCGTAGTCAGCTCCTGGCCGACGCCAGTCACGAACACGCTGTCAGAGAGACCGCCGAGCCCGAGGCTCTGGTAGGCGCCCGGCAAGCCGGTGCCGCCGTACATCGCGTAGGTAGTGCTCAGCAGATCTTGAAAGTTGTAGCGAGTTGCGCCGTTGGTGTAGGCAGCCTGGAGGTTGATGGTGTCACCTACGCCGGTCGGGATGTTCTTGATCGACAAGGCCAACTGAGCAGCCCAGCCCCATTTATCCTCCGGATGGCCTGTCGTCTCGGCCGCGCCATAGTAGGCAGCATGGTTGTCATGCGCAGCGACCGACGCCTGAAAAAGTCCCCAAGCCTGATCGACACGAACCATTCCGACGAGGTCTGGCGCTCGCGAACCAGCAAGGTCGTTGGCACCGTACGCACCGGTCGCAAGTCCAGCGGCTGTCGCGCCGCTCACGTTCCAGATGTTTGTCGTGCCATAGGCCACAGGATCCTGGGCCGAGATCGCTGCTATAATACCCTGTCCGAAGTCGGCAGTATACGTGAGCTGGTTCACGCCAGTAACCCAACCGCCGCCACCCGGAAGGCCGTCGAAGAGATTCCCCGGATAGTTCGTCCAAGGGGCCGAGAACTGCGAGACCGCCTTACCCATAGTGAATCCGGCAAACTGGATGAAGGCATGGAAGACACCGAGCGAACCACCACCAATCTGAGAACCGGGCGCCGCCGTGTATCCCGTCGAGCCATTCACGGCAGTTGAGCCGGTCCCCGCATAGGTGCCCGTGATCCACGTGAACACCCCGCTGAAGAAGGTACGAACCAGGCCGTACTCGGTCGCGGTGCGCGTATCGATGGTCAAGGCTTCACGGGATTTAGTGTAGTAGAAGTTGCTGAGGCGGTTCCGCGCGCCAGCCACGCCAGTATTGGCAGCATCATAAACGCTGTTCGTGGCAAAGGCCGTCTCGGCACGCAGATAACCACCCAGCTTGATGCACGTGTCAGTGCCCGGGATGTAGAGGAAGCCGGCACCATATAGCGAGCACACCCTCACGTACTCAATAGCCTTAGCCTTCACAGGAAGATCGGCTGCTTGTGCCCCGGCGCCTGCAAGTATTGCGGCAGAGCCGAGGATAAGACTCTTTGTCAGTTTCATGGATGAACCTCCAAGTTGGAAACGTCGTTTCCGTCTTTCAAAAGATCCGCCGCGAATAGCCTTGCCCCATTGGGGGCAGGCGCTTGACGGAACGACTTCGAGGCGCCCCTCGCTGTCCATCGCCATATAATTTCTTAAATCAATTGTTGCAATAAATTAATTCGGTTGCATGCGTCTTGCCGAAGTGCGTTGCAATTCGGCAACAGTTACTCTAGCAATTTGCATATTCCCAGCGCGCTTTAGCAAAACGAAGCCTCCGGGGGGCATCCCGGAGGCTTCCTTGGAGACCTAACTTGGCCGTCGGATCGATACATCACAAGCGCCACATCAATCTATAGTAAAAATCAATTGAATATGTCAATTGTTATTTTGCATGGTGTCGTGTGCGGCCCCTTTTTCGTGTGCCCTAAAAGCGATACGTAGTCGGCTACGCCTAGCTGCATCATTGAAATTTGGCGGGAAGACCGAAATGGCAGAAGAACAACTCGATAGAGCCGTTACTGATTTCGTTTGGAACATTGTGGAGATCAACTCTCGGCTCGAGGAAATACATAAGAGTTGGGCCCAGATACTGGGAATAACCGAACCACAATGGTTGATCCTGATGGCCATTGACGCACTCGACGAAGGTCGTGGGGTCTCTGGAATAGCGGTTGCGAACAAATTGCGTATCCATCCCGCATTCGTTACCAATCAAACTAAGAAGCTCGAAAGGCTGCACTTCCTGACCCGCGTAACGTCGCCTGACGACGCAAGATTCCTGCAGATGTCGTTAACTCAAAAGGCGCGGGCGGAAATCACGAAGCTGTCAATCAGAAGACAAGCTCTCAACACCACGATTTTTGGCGGACTCGACCAAGAGGCCCTTCATTACCTCAATAAGCGACTAAGCTCGATTGCCAAAAATAGCCGATTGGCATCTCAAAAACTGAGCATAGGGCTAGTGTAGGAAGCGGAATCGAATTATCGACCTCGACTGTATCGATGAATTTTTTTCCTGCCCTGCTGACCGACAGTGATCATAGAGTCCTCCGTGAAGAACGCGGGCGACTGCCGATTTAAGATCTTTTGAGTTGGGACAGATTTGGCGAGCGCCGGATAATGGTGCGCAAGAGTTTAGCGAGCTATGCGGATTCCACTCGATGTCGCCCACCATTCCGGAATGATCTCGCCCACTATTCCGATTTGATGTCGCCCACCGTTCCGAGATGATTTCGCCCACCAATCCGGGATGACATCGCCCGGGGTGAGAAGGCTTCTTGCTCTGATAGGTCCAGCTTTTTCGGCTTTGCGAAGGAGTGGACCTGGATGCCGATGGAGAGGCTTGCGATGCGCCATGTGCGCGATGTGATCAGATTGAAGTCGGCCGGAATGGCGATCCGCGAGATTGCGCGACGAATCGGGATTGCACCCTCAACGGTACCGGCTGACGATCCGCCGGTTCGAGGCGGCAGGCCTGACCTGGCCGCTGCCGAAGAATGTCACGGATGCGGTTCTGGAAGCCCGGCTGTTTGCCGGCGCCGGTACCAATCAAGGCCATCGGCGCCGCGCCGAGCCCGACTGGGCGGCAGTACACCGCGAATCATGTGACGCTGTCGATCCTTTGGGAGGAATACATCGCGGCCGAGCCCGATGGCTATCCGTACAGCCGGTACTGTGAGCTCTACCGTGCCTGGGAAGGCTGTTTGTCGGTCACGATGTCCGTACGGCTGGCGACAACCTGTTCGTAGACTATGCGGGCGACGGCATTCCGGTGGTCGTCGACCGACGCAACGGGAAGCGGCGCAACGCCCAGATCTTCGTCGCTGTGCTTGGTGCCTCGAGTTTTACCTACGCGCAGGCGACCTGGACCCAGGCGCTCGCCGACTGGATCACCGGCCACGTTGGCGCCTTCAAGGCGATCGGTGGTGTGCCGGCGCTGCTGGTGCCGGACAATACAAGGTCGCGGTCATCAAGGCGTGCTTCTACGATCCGCAGATCAACCGTAACTACGCCGAGATGGCGGCGCACTACGGCGCAGCCATCCTGCCGGCGCGGCCGCGCCGTCCACGCGACAAGGCGAGCGCTTCATACTGCACCTCATTCCTTTGATGGCGCGGTGATGGCGGTGAGCTTCGCCGGGCGGGCGCCGCGCCCACCGCAGCCCTTGCGGATCGTCATGCCAGGCGGGATCTCCCACAGGCCACGGTTCAGGCTGTCGGTATAGCATTTTGTGATGAGCCCCCGGCGACCCCACGTATGCACGGCTGTCTCGGAGACGCAGAACTTGGCGGCGATCTCGCGCGTCGTGAGCATACCACGTCGACGCAGTCGCTCATATCGGCTCGCAAGTTTGTAGGCGCAGCGAATGAAGGCAACCTTCTTCAGATTGAACGCCTTTGCCTCCCACGTACGCCATCCGTGATGAATCTCGGCGACTTCGCGATCGCAATGATGGTCAAGAAGACGATCAACCTCGGCGACGAGTTCAGGTTTGAACTTGCGGATCTGGGCGATAGGTAGCGGCCGTTCGAGCACCAAGGTGCGCGTGGCGCCGCCAGATAGGCGCACATGGGCCGTAATGGTTTGCGATTTGATTAAGGTTACGTCGTCGATGAGCAGACGCACGATGCGCTTGCGCTCGCGGGAGTCAACTCGCGGATCTTGCCAGATCCGCGGAAGCTGCTCGGCGAGGTCAAGGATGCGTCGCTGGACTTCTGCGTTGAGTGCCGCAGCCTGCTGTTTGCTCCGGCGCTTGTAGTCTTCGGCGGCATCGGCATGACGGCGCAGCTTGTCGTTCCATTCGGCCTCGAGTGAATCGGCGACGAGTCGGTTGTCGGGATCAACCTTCATGTAACGTCGACGCGCAAGCTCGGCTTCATAGCGCATCCGCTCGACATGCTGGCGACGCGCTGCATCGGTCTCTGCGGCGCGCGCCTCAAGTTCGCGCTGCACCTCAAGGGTGACGGCCAGCGTCATCGGCGTCATCAGCTCGATCATCAGGTCTGCGATCCCCGCATCGACGATCTTCCCGGGAACCGTTTGGCAAGTCCATCCCGCGCGGCGTATCGCGTTCGCCTGGCACAGATAGGTTGGGACGGTCCTGCCGTGCTCCTGGCTGTAGCGCACACCCATGCGTTCGCCGCACAGGCCACAGACCACGCGACCTTGGAGGAGCGCCGGTCCCGACCGCCGCTCGCCACCGAATGCACGAGCGTTGTCGGCGAGCCGCCGCTGGTTGGCCTCGAAGCGCTCCCAGTCGATGTAGCCCGGGTGCATCCCCGGCATAACGAACTGCCAATCGGCCCTGGCCACCTTGACGACACTGGTGCCACCATCGGGCCGGCGCCGTATGCGCGTTCGGCCATACACAAAAGCGCCGGCGTAGCGCGGATTGTGGAGCACCTGCAGAACGCGCGCATGGTGGGGCGCCGCCCACAGGAGATCACCCTTGTTCGATCCTGTCCGGAGTCGGCGCGGGAACAGCAAACCTTGCTCCCGGAAGAAGCGCACTGTCTGCATCGCACTTCCGGTCTGCTCGAAGATATCGAACACGAGACGGATTGCGTTCTGCACCTGGAGGTCGGGATCGAGGCCGATCGTCCGATCATTCCGGTAAACCAGCCCGACCGGAGGGCGCATCTCGAGCTCGCCGCGACGGGCCTTGTTGAGCTGACCACCACGCATGCGTGCTTTGAGGATGTGCAGCTCGGCTTCGCTCATCGTACCTTTGAGGCCGAGCAAGAGGCGATCGTTGAAGCTGGCTGGATCGTAGATACCATCTTCGTCGAGGATGAGCGTCGCCGTCAATGCGCAAAGCTCGATGAGCCGGTGCCAGTCGGCCGAGTTGCGCGCAAGGCGCGAGACCTCCAGCCCCATGACAATACCGGCCTTGCCGAGCGCCACCTCGCTCACCAGTTGCTGGAAGCCGTCGCGTGCTGTCGTACTTGAGCCGGACTTGCCGAGATCGCGATCGATGACGTGAATGCGCTCGACCGGCCAGCCGGCCACAACTGCTCGATCCCGCAACCCATATTGGCGCTCCGTGCTCTCGCCGTGCTGGGCGACCTGGCGAAGGGTCGATTGCCGGACATAAAGGTAAGCGTCGCGCTTGAGATGGTCGGCAGTGACTTTAAGCTCAGGCATGGAAGGGCTCCATTGCGATGGCGACGAGGATGCCGGCGATGAGGCGCGTGACGTCGCTTGTCGCGGGCGACGGATTGTCTGGGGCAGAGTGCGTGAGCCGATGGTCGTAGCAGGCCACCTCGGTATCGACCTCCTGTCCGCGTGCTCGGATCCACGCTGCCAATCCCCGTCGACGAAGAATGGTGAGACCAGGGCAGGCCGTGAACTCGGCACGCAATGCGGCGGCGCGTAGCTTCTCGTAGCTGTCCGCTGCGTCCGCAGGCGCGACGATCAAGCTGGGCTGAGTCGTTTTTTTTTGCGCGCCAGCGCCCGCTCCAGGCTGCGTCGGTGCACCTTGACCCCGAACCGCGCCTCGATCGCATCGAGGCAGTGCAACGTCGTCAGTTCGGGTCTTGCTGCTTTGAGAGCGGCGACGAACGCAACGACCTCGGCGGAGACCTTGTGGCCGCCTTTGGGGCCTCGCCGGTTCGGCAAAAGGCCGGCAAGCCCGGCGGTCTGCAGGGCGCTCTGCGCCTTGTAGAAGGTCGGCCGCGTGACGCCGAATATCTCGGCGGCCTCGCTGATCGCAACGCCGTCGACCTGGTGACGTCGCACCATCTCGTAGCGCACCTGCACCAGGTCCTTCGCATCGAAGAATGGGTTGCTGACGAACGAGGGGTCGCGGACGGCTTCCGGATTTGGATTGAGGACGCCCTCTTGCGCCAGCGCCTCGCTCTTCGGATCCCGCTTCTTCGCCCTGGCCATGCTCGGCCTCAATCTTACGTAAATATAAATACGCCTCTATATGTTGAGCGTCAATGGAGATGTCGACGCTATATGAAGATTTATAGCCGCTATCGACGTAGTAATACGCCGCGCCGCGTCGGCGGCATGGCGTTATTATCTTTACACATGCGGCGTATTTATATTTACGCATCGCTGGCGCCCATGCTCTCCGCGAGTCGGTCCAGCGCGTCACAAAGCGCCAACAGGTCAACCACGCAAAAGGCTGCTCTACCCGCAGCGATCAGCCGGAACTCATCGGGTGGATCGATATCGGTCCAGGCGCTCGCGATCGTGCAAAGTCGACCGTTCTGGCCCTTATAGACCACCCGGTCTTCACCCCAATGACGGCGCCGACAGATCAGCTCGAACTTGCGACCGCAAAGCGGATGGAAGGGATGCGTGATCCGCACCTTTTGCTGGGTCGTATCCGCATGACCTGCAGTCGACAACTTTTGCCAAGGTCAAGGTCGAGCAGGCGGTGCTAATCGTCGAGCGCTGGCTCATCGGCCGGCTGCGCCATCGCGTCTTCTACAGCCTGGCCGACGTCAACGCGGCGATCGGAGATCTGCTCCAAAGGCTCAACGAGCAACGGCCGATCCGGCGGCTCGGCGTAACGCGCCGGCAGTTGCTCGAGGAGATCGACCGGCCGGCGCTCAAGGCCTTGCCAGCGGCTCCTTACGTCTTCGCCGAATGGCGCATCCGGCGCGTCAGCATCGATTATCACGTCGAAGTGGAGGCCCATTACTACAGCGTCCCGCATCGCTTTGCCCGTGCCGAGGTCGAGGTGCGGCTCACGGCCCGCACCGTCGAGATCTTCCACAAGGGCGAACGGATTGCCGCCCATCAGCGCATGAGCGGCAATCACAAGCACACCACAGTTCCTGAACATATGGCCTTCAGCCATCGACGCTATGCCGGCTGGACCATCGAGCGCATTCGCCAGGACGCCGCCGCCATCGGGCCCGCCACTTTGGGACTTTGCAATCTCATTCTCGCTGAGCGGCCGCACCCTGAGCAGGGCTTCCGCGCCTGTCTCTGCATTCTCCGGCTCGCCTGATCCTATGGGCGCGAACGGCTCGAGGCCGCGGCGGTCCGGGCCGTCGACATCGGCGCGCGCACCTACGGCGCGGTCAAATCGATCCTCGCCAAAAATCTCGATCGGCGTCCTGCTCCCAGCGCCCCGCAGACGAAGATCCTGCATGCCAACATCCGCGGGCCGCGCTAGGAGAACAAACGTTGCTCACCCATCCGACTCTGGATCAGCTCCATGCGCTTGGTCTGCACGGCATGGCCAAGGCCTTCGTCGACATCGAAGCCACCGGTGACGCCGCAAGCCTTGGCCACGCCGAGTGGCTCGCGCTGTTGCTCGACCGCGAAGCTTCCGTGCGGCGCGACAAGCGCCTCGCTACGCGCCTGCGCTATGCCAAGCTGCGTCAGCAGGCCTGTCGAGATGTCGATTACCGCACGCCGCGCGGTCTTGACCGCGCGCTTTTTGTCAGGCTCGCCGAAGGCCATTGGATCGATGAACATGCCAATCTCCTGATCTGCGGCCCAGCCGGCGTCAAGAGCTGGCTCGCCTCAGCGCTTGGCAATAAGGCCTGCCGCGACAACCGTTCCGTGCTCTATAAGCGCGTGCCACGACTGTTCGCCGAACTCGCCCTGTCGCGCGGCGACGGCCGCCATCAACGCCTGCTGCGCGGCCTCGGCCGCGTCGAGCTCCTGGTCCTTGACGATTAGGGCTCGAGCCCCTCGACGCCGGCGCCCGTCAAGATCTCCTGGAAATCCTTGAAGATCGCTATGGCCGCCGCTCCACTATCGTCACCAGCCAGTTCCCCGTGGACCAATGGCACGCCGACGCAGTGCTTGATCGCCTGGTCTACAACGCCTACCGCCTCGATCTCGGCGCACCCTATCGCGGCAAAGCCCGAAGGCCTGAGACTCGTGATCTGTGGACCTGTCTCTTATACACATGATGTGTATAAGAGACAGCTCCATTAGAGATGCCAACGATCGGCGACTGAACAGCGTGCGGCCGGGCCTTTGCCGTGGTGCTTCACCATATCCTCCACCGCGGTCACGGGCGACGATTGCGATCGTGGGATGAGAGAGACAGCTTGGCGGTCGCGGGATCACGATCCGGCAGCAACGTCACGATTCGGTGCCTTTCCAGGTTCCAGAGATGATTGGCGTACCGGTGATTGTTGATTGCGATCGTAATCGCCGGGTCAACCCGGTCGGCCATCTCAAATTCGTGGCAGCTCGAATTTTGGAACGTTGCCAACATCAATTCCGGCTGCCTGAGCCTTTCTAAGGACGTCCATGGCAGTCCGAACAATCGCGTAGCCCACTAGCCTCGTTGACTTGTACCGAACCGCGGCCTCGCCGCGGGCGGTGGCCTCCGCCGCGAAGGATACTATGTCACGCGCCTCATCGATCTCATCCTGCGATGGCGAGTAGATCTCATTGATGACAGGGATATGGCTAGGGTGGATCGCCGACCCAAACGTTGCGCCTATGCGCTTCGATTTTTCGCCGATTCGCCGCACTAACTCGAGGTCGTCCAATCTCGCAGTCATGGCGCCTTCGACTTGTATAATCCCGGCGGCGCGAGCCTGCAGCGCGGAATAGGCTCCAAAGTAAATGCACTCATCGGTCGGATCATTGAGCTGCAAGCCGAGCGAGCGAGCTGAGTCTCCACCTGGGAGTGGGTCACAAGCAGCACCGGCCCGCTTGACTCGCTGGGAGGCCATGCAGATATCGTAGAACTTGTACATGCCCACTGCAGTTTCCGCGTGCGGACAAATCTCGATCCGGCCGACCGGCAGCCCCCGCGACCTCTCCAACTCCCCAAGCACAAGGTCAAGAGCGGCAATATCTTCCGGATCTTCAGTCTTAGGCAGCGCCACCCCATCGAGACCATCGATTACAACCGCGTTAAGGTCGTCTAGCAGACAGCCTGTTCGCCACCCATTGAGCCTCACGAAGCGCCCGAAGGAGCCGGTGCATAGCTCCTTGATAGCTCCCGCGACTGTGGTGCGAGCTTCAGCTTTCTGACCAACCTCGACCGAGTCTTCGAGATCGAACATCAGGGCATCCGGTCCATATTTGGGCGCCTTTAACATCCAGTCGAGTTTGTATCCAGGGACGAAAAGCATCGAGCGATACCAGCGAGCTTCTCGAAATGTCTGGGGCATAGTTTCTTCCTCGTTCGGGACTTGCATTTCTAACGCCGCGTGAAGGTCAGAGCCTCTTGCTGGCTCGGGGACGACCGCTGAGGCTTGGTTGTTGTTTACATATCTGAATTGCCCGCGCACCTACCTTTCCTAGTGGGCTGACATCGGGGCGATCAAGATCGGCGGAAGCAGCTTGCGTAACCTTGTCTAAGCCGCTGCGCGATCCGAACGGTCACTGCGACCAACCAGTCGCCGCCGTTAGCATGGCGCCACCGGCGTGGAGTTATGCTGACGGGACTGTCAGTTGGTCGGATGCCTGGCCCTCGGTCGCTGCAGACCGACGCGGCGGGTCTACTGCGGGAAGGCCGCTCGCCTTCGGAGCGGGTTCCGACCCCCGATAGAAATCTCAAGTTAAAATCGATGGCTGCGCGAATTTGCAAGGCAATGGGAATTGCGCTTCCCGCCAAGATTGGTAGGCGGACCAGCTTCCTTTTTGCGGTATTGTTGATCGTCGAGGGCGAGGGCTCCTAGTTGGTGGCAGCAATCTCCGTGCCACGCGCCGAATCGGGGAGTGCGTTTGGGAAGCATGAGTCTATCTAAGAACCCGCCATGTGCTGCCCCAATCTCAACGTGATCATTGAACTCGATATTCCCATCAATCAGTTCATGCTCGAAAGTAAGATATTCCCGTTGTAGATGTAGTCACAAGTCACTTTGTTGTTCTCGTCGTTGGATCAGAGATAGCTCATGAGCAGAATCAATCACCCGAGTGGCGGCGATCAGTCCCCGTCAAAGGATCTTTACGAAATTGGGGAGATTCCCCCATCGGGTTACTCACCGAGACAAATGTATGCTTGGGTGATACGCCGGGAGCGGCATGGAGACCCCGAGCTTGCAATGCGAGTGGAGGTGGTTGATACGCCCGGGATAGGTCCAGAGGACGCTCTGGTTATGATTATGGCAGCTGGGGTGAACTACAATGGCGTTTGGGCCGCTCTTGGGCAGCCGGTCTCACCCTTCGATGTGCATCGCCAATCGCACCACATCGCCGGATCTGATGCTGCAGGAATCATTTGGGCGCTTGGGAACCGCGTAAAGGGCTGGAAAGTCGGCGACGAGGTCGTTCTCCATTGCCATCAGGATGACGGGGACGATGTCGAGTGCAATGGCGGTGATCCCATGTTCTCACCATCTCAGAGAATTTGGGGTTACGAGACTCCCGACGGATCCTTTGCGCAATTCGCACGTGTTCAAGCGCGACAACTGCTACCACGGCCAATGCACCTAACTTGGGAAGAGAGTGCCTGCTATACACTTACCCTGGGTACTGCATATAGGATGTTGTTTGGTCACGCCCCTCACGTTATCCGACCAGGTCAAAATGTTTTAGTGTGGGGTGCGGCTGGCGGGCTTGGTTCGATGGCAGTGCAACTAATAACCGTGGCGGGCGCCAACGCAATCGGCGTGGTTTCTGATGAGGGGAAGCGCAATTATGTGATGTCATTGGGGGCCAAAGGCGTCATAAACAGGAAGGACTTCGACTGTTGGGGCCCACTCCCCGACGTCGATGAGGTCGCTGCGTACGTTGACTACATGAAGAAGGTGCGCCGCTTTGGAAGAGCTATTTGGGAGATTACAGGGAAGGGCAATGACGTCGACATTGTCTTCGAGCACCCAGGCGAAATGACATTTCCCGTCAGTTGCTTCGTCGTGAAGCGAGGCGGAATGGTTGTCTTCTGTGCTGGGACCTCAGGCTACAACCTTACATTGGATGCGCGCTTTATCTGGATTCGGCAGAAACGAATCCAGGGCAGCCACTTTGCCAATCCACATCAAGTGTGGGAAGCGAATCGGCTTGTTGCCGAACAGCGTTTGAATCCCTGCCTATCAGAAGTCTTCACGTGGTCCGAAATTCCGCGTGCACACAGCAAAATGTGGAGGAATGAGCACCTGCCTGGCAACATGGCGGTACTTGTCCAAGCAAGCGGTGTAAGGTAGCTATCAGAGGCGCATTTGCAGAGTCCGTAAAAGTCCGAGCGGGGCATGTGCCAAATCCAGGCCCTACGAGTCGATAGCGTGGAAGTCGGCATTGGCTTCCTGCGTGCCCTGCCCCGTCGCGTTTGACCAATGGTTTCGGCAATGCAGACGAGTGATTGACTGATACTGGGATCTGCGATGGAGAATGCGTTTCCAGCTTCGGTCTCGAAGGAATTACTTGGGCTGCGGAAGTTTGATGTAGGTCCCTGACCAGCGGCAGTGCTGCCCGGCCCGCATCGGAAAGGCGAGGAGCCGTAGCCGATGATGCACGAACACGGGAAGTCAGCCCCCGGCGTAGTAGCTGTAAAACCGACGAACAAGGCCCGGGCGACCGGCTGCGGAGCCTGTGGAACCAAGGGCGGGGGCCAAGGGGAATGCGGGCCAACAAAACGCGCCCCGGGCATAGGACCGGGAAAGTGCGTCAAATGCGCTGGACCGCGTACGACGAGTCGCAAGGGAAAGGAAGGAGAAGTTTACCTCGCTCTTCCACCACATCAGTATCGAGCTGCTCAAAGAGGCGTTCTATGAACTTAAGAAGAATGCCGCACCCGGAGCGGACGGGCTGACGTGGCAAGAGTACGAGATAGTGTAAGTAGACGTTGGCGAGGAGCAGTGAGATCGCCGAGCCTCGACCGGTCGCCCTGTCACTGACAGTCACGCTCCCTCTTCAAGGACACCCGCCTTGATTGACGCGCGGCTCTCATCCTGATTGTCGCGCCATACTGGTGGGCGATAATGATCTTGAATTCTTAGATGGATGCTCGACATGACCAATCTTGTGGCTGATCTGACGGCAATTCTTGGACCGAATAGGATTCGTACCGGCGA